>PLNZ01000326.1 GCA_003142915.1 Ignavibacteriales bacterium
CAGGGATGGCATAGTAACGGGCATACCTGTCCGCCGCTAGGCGGATGTACCCCATTGTGTAATAATTAAATAGACAAGAATAAATTTTTTTAATAATGAAAAATATATTCCGGTCTAAATTTAAAATTATGTCTTGAAAAATTGAACAAATATTGTAAGTATACAATGAAATAGAATTAATATTCAATTATTTAATCAATTATTAAAAAAAAGTCTTGACTATAAATCTTTCCAAGAATATGTTGCATATGTAAAAATTTTCCACCAACGATAATTATAAATAAATAGAGGGATGTCTATGAGTCTAAGTCAAATTGCTCGATCAATAAGCGGGTCGCCAACCCTTAAGCTTAATGAAAAGGCTGCCTTGTTGAAGGAAAAAGGCGAGCCTGTTATCCATTTAGGCGGCGGCGAACCCAAAAGTAAAATTCCTATGGATGCTATATTAGCTACTGCTGCGCATCTAAATACCGGCGAGGTTAGATATGCGCCTGCCGATGGAATTCCTGCATTAAAAAAGGCTATCATTCATTATACAGAGGAGTTTTATGACCGGCATGTAGCACCGGAGAACGTAATTGCTTCAGGTGGAGCTAAACAGGCAATTATGGTCGCTTTACAGGCGATACTCAACCCTCAGGAAGAAGTTATTTACCCCGTTCCTTATTGGGTAAGTTACCCGGAAATGGCAAAACTTTGCGGCGCTATAGGCGTGCCTGCTTTGCCGGAAGATGGAAGCTTTTATCCTAATATTCAGGATATTGAACAAAAAGTCGGCTCTTATACTAAAGCTGTCATCATAAATAGCCCTAATAATCCTTCCGGAGCAATGTATTCCGAGGAATTTATTTCCGATGTAGTAAATTATTGCGAAAAGAAAGATATTTATTTAATAATGGATGATATCTATCATAGGTTAATTTTCGACGGAAGGAAACCAATTAATTGTTATAAATATACAAAGGATCTTTCGGAAAATTCCAAAATAATTCTTATTAATGGTGTATCAAAACAATATGCAATGACCGGTTTCAGAATTGGCTGGGCTGTGGCTAATAAAAAAATAATCGAGGCTATGACTAATATCCAAAGTCATCAGACTTCAGGTCCCTCAATATTGCTTCAAAAAGCCGCCGTAGGCGCACTTAACGGTATTCAATCCGGCGTTGAGAGCCTGCGAATTACTCTTGAAAATAACCGCAATATTATGGTCGATTATCTTAATTCGTTTGAAGGTGTAAAGGTAACCAGGCCGGACGGTACATTTTATTGTTTTGCAGATTTTAGTGTGTATGAAAAAAATTCAACCAGGCTTTCCGAATTTTTAATTGATAAGGTTATGGTTGTAACAGTCCCTGGTTGTGAATTTGGAATGGAGGGCTACCTCAGATTGAGTTTCTGCGGTGCTATTAAAGAAATTACAGACGCTGTTGAGAGGATGAAATGGGCGCTTGATCCAAATTCACCCAATGAATTATATATCGGCGATAGAAAGTTAGTGAGGGATTGGTCATGAGTAAATATTTGGAATTTAACACTCCAGCAAGTAAAGAAGCAAAACAATTAGCTTCCGATTTTGGTTTGTCCAATCAAGGTTTTAATTATCTGGATAGAGTTTATTGGAATCTTTCTGAAACTGCTCTTTATGAAGAAGCCATCTTTCGTAATGAAGGGCATATGTCGGAAGGCGGACCTTTTGTGGCTAAAACTGGAAAACATACTGCAAGAGCTGCCGCTGATAAATTTATTGTTAAAGAAGAATCTACTGAAAATAGTATTTGGTGGGGAGTGCATAACAGACCTTACAGCTTGGAAAAATTTAACTCCCTTATGCTGCGTCTTGAAGCTTATGCTCAAGGTGATGAATTATTTGTGCAGGATTGTTATGTGGGCGCCGATCCCGATTACAGAATGCCAATTAGAATTATTACAGAAAAAGCATGGCATAGCTTGTTTGCACGAAATATGTTTATAACCACAAGCAATCCGGACGAATTAAAAAAATTCATCCCTGACTTTACCGTAATAGCTGTACCCGGTTTTAAAGTCGATCCTAAAATCGACTCAACCCGTACTGAAACTGGAATTATTCTGAATTTTGATTCCAGAACGGCTATTATTGCTAACTCTCTTTATGCCGGTGAAATAAAAAAATCAGTTTTTACGGTATTAAATTTTCTCCTTACATATAGAGACGTTCTTCCAATGCATTGTTCTGCTAACGTGGGAAATAATGGCGACGTGGCGCTTTTCTTTGGCTTAAGCGGAACTGGTAAAACTACCCTATCCGCCGATCCTAAACGCAGGTTGATAGGAGATGACGAACATGGCTGGAGTCCTTACGGAGTTTTTAACTTCGAAGGCGGATGCTATGCAAAAGTTATACGGCTTTCTGCTGAAAGTGAACCCGAAATATTTTCTACTACTAAACGCTTCGGTACTATTCTTGAGAATGTTTCATACGATCCTGTAACAAGAAAAATAGATTTGAATGATGACTCTATTACTGAAAATACCCGTGCATCCTATCCTCTCGGGTTTATTCCAAATGTTGTACCTGAGGGATACGTTAGAAGTCATCCTAAGAATGTTATTTTCCTTACTTGTGATGCTTCCGGTGTTTTGCCTCCTATATCCAGGTTGAATCCTGCACAGGCACAATATCATTTTATAAGCGGGTACACTTCAAAAATTGCTGGTACTGAAATAGGATTGGGCATTGAGCCGCAGATTACTTTCAGCGCCTGCTTTGGCGGCCCTTTTATGGTTCGGCATCCTTTTGAATATGCCGCTAAATTAAAAGAAAGAATGCTTCAGAGCAAAGCACAATGCTGGCTTGTTAATACCGGATGGGTGGGCGGTAGATTTGGCGTCGGTAAAAGAATCAGCATCCGTCATACAAGAAATCTGTTAAATGCCGTTCTTGATGGTAAACTTAATAAAGTTGAATTTAGAAAAGATAAACTTTTCGGTTTTGAAGTTCCGGTAATTTGCTCCGACGTTCCGAAGGATGTTCTTGATCCTGCAAGCTCTTGGGGAGATAAAAATGAATATTGGAAAAAATACGATGCTCTTGCTGCAAGGTTTATTGAAAACTTCAAACTTTTTGCTAAAGGTTCTTCCGAAGAAGTTATAAACGCGGGACCGAAGAGACTTTAATTTTTTC
>PLNZ01000108.1 GCA_003142915.1 Ignavibacteriales bacterium
TATAGAATCCTTAAGAATTGTTCCGATCGTAGATGATTTTCAAACAACGATTAATAAAGAAAAGTATATTAAACAATTGGAAAAATATAATTACAAAATACTTTTTGTGGATGATATTTTTAAAATGAATCTAAAGGATGAAAATATAATTAAAGCATTTAGCCAATATAAAATAAAGGAATTTAATCCCTCACTTCGTTATGAATTAATAAAAAAATGGATCTATTTATCTGATAAAGTTAATTCCCAAGAACATCAGTATAATGAATTTTATCAACAAGTTGACCAAAGGACCGAATTAGTTAATCATGCTTTAGGGAAAATCTTAGGTCATGGCATAATGCCAGCATTTCCGTTTTTTATTTTATCTGTGATAAGTACTTATGAAACATACAACATCCCACTGGATCAAGAAATAACATCACAGGGTTATTGTTATCAAGCTTTAATTTTCATTAGTCTAAGAAAGCAAGGAGTAAGAAATGAAGATGTTGATACTTACTTTAATTTTCTCACCGAATTCTCGTTTTATTTATTTATTAATAATAAAAATGAGTTGTCAATTTTAGATTTTCAAATGTTTTTAAAATATTATACTGAGAAATTCAATATCACTGTTAAATTGGAAACATTAATTGGAAAACTTCAAAAATGTCAGATTATTCTTCTTAATAGTTTGGGTTATTATTCTTACAATTATCTATACTTATATTATTATTTCGTCGCAAAATATCTGGCTGATCACTGTGATGAAAGAAAAGAATTAATCAATAGAATTATAAGTAATCTTCATAAAGACGATAATGCTTATATAACGATATTTATTAGTCATCATTCAAAGAATTCCCAAATTTTGGATGAAATTCTATTAAATGCTTTAACTTTGTTCGATAAATTTAATCCCTCGAAATTAGTTAAGAAGGAACTTGGTTTTTTTGATGATCAAATAGATATAATTCTTAAAGAAGTATTACCGGTACATCTCAAATCTCCGGAAAAGAAAAGAACAGAAATGTTAAAAATGGAAGATATAAAAGAAGAAAATGTAGAAAACATAAATGCGCAAGATAACGATGATGAGTTTGATGAACTATGTTGCAATATACGCCGTAGTATGAAAACTGTTGAAGTTATGGGCCAAATTATCAAAAATCGCGCAGGTTCTTTAGAGCGAAATAAGCTGAAAATGATTTTTGAAGAAGCTATGAATGTTCATTTAAGAGTTATTTCTTCTTTTTTAGAGGTNNAATAAATTGTCAAGAATGATATTCTGGAACATAAACTTCAGTATTGTATTCAATTATGTTGAAAAAATAATTAAATCACTAGGATCTGACAAGCTAATTGATATAGTTGAGGAGATATGTGATAGAATAAATACGCCTGCCACTGTCCTAGTTAAACATGGCATTCTAATGTGGTATAATAAAAATTTGCAACTTGATAATATTTCAGAAAGAATTAAAGAAAGCGATTTTGCCGAGATTTCAAAAAAAATGATGCGTTATTTAGTGGTTAATTATGCTTCAATGCATATAATTGATTTTAAAGAAAGACAAAAAATTGAGGCCAAATTGGGAATACCATCACAGCGTTTATTAATACAAAGTATCAAAAAATCAAATGAATAGAAATTAGTTATAGGCAAAGATTAAACGAAATGACAATGAAAATAAAAAATGAATATTTCCCTCAATCAGTTCCTCATCCCGGAGTAGATCTTTCAGAAAAACTGGATGAACTCGGAATGGGACCAAAAGAATTCGCCGTTAAATCAGATATACCGGAAAAAACAATTGCCGCTATTCTGAATGGAGAGAGTTCAATTATACCCGATTTGGCTGTTCAATTTGAGAATGTGTTAAAAATCCCCGCTCACTTTTGGCTGAACAGACAAAGAAATTATGATGAATATGCTGCTCGAATTAAAAGGAACAAATCAATATAGAAAATGCCTAAAATCTCCGAAGACCATATCGAATCCTTCGCAATCGAGCAGCTTCAAACTCTCGGATGGGAATATATTCATGGTTTAGCCATCGCTCCAAGTGCAGAACAGCAAGAAAGGGAAAATTTCGAACAGGTTGTTTTAATAGAAAGATTAAAAAAAGCAGTAAGCAACATAAATTGTCACATCCCAACAGAAGCTCAAGAACAGACAATTCAAAAAGTACTACGTATCTATTCACCCGATTTATTGCATAACAACGAAGAGTTTCATTCACTCTTAGTCGAAAAAGTAAAAATACCATACCGGCAGGATGACTATGAAAGAAGTCATGAAGTTGCGCTTATAGATTTTGATAACATTGAGAACAATCAGTTTCTCGTTGTAAATCAATTTACGGTTGTAGAAAGAAATCAAATCAAACGTCCGGATATAGTTCTATTTATTAATGGATTACCACTTATCGTAATAGAACTTAAAAATGCAGCAGATGAAAACGCAACTATAGACTCCGCATTTGAACAAATTCAAACTTATAAATCATTTATTCCCTCCCTATTTACTTATAATGCATTTTGCGTTATTTCAGATGGTTTGGAATGCAAAGCCGGAAGCATAACTGCCGGATTTAATCGTTTCATGACCTGGAAAACTTCCGACGGCAAAAAAGAAGCTTCAAGATTTGCCCCTCAATTGGAAGTATTAATTAAAGGAATGCTCAATCCTGCAACTCTTTTGGATATTGTCCGAAATTTTATTGTATTCCAAAAAATAAAACGGGAAGATTCCAAAACCGGACAAACACAAATCCATACTGAAAAAATTCTGGCCGCTTATCATCAATATTATGCAGTCAAAAAAGCCGTTCAATCCTGCATTATAGCATCTCGCGAAAATGGAAATGGTAAAGGCGGCGTTGTCTGGCATACACAGGGTTCAGGCAAAAGTTTAAGTATGGTTTTCTATTCGGGATTATTAATTACTACCGGANNTTTGATACATTTGCATCGTCCCGCCAATTGCTTAGGCAGGATCCTGTTCAGGCGGAAAGCAGAACAGACCTGAAAGAATTGCTTAAGGTCGCTAGCGGCGGAATTGTTTTTACGACAATCCAAAAATTCCTGCCGGAAGAAGGAAAACCGGAATATGACCTCTTATCACCAAGACGAAATATTATTGTTATCGCTGATGAAGCTCATAGAACTCAATATGGTTTTGAAGCTTCAATTAAAAATTTACTTGATAAGGAAACTAAAGAGGTAATTGGAAAGCGTATCGCTTATGGTCTGGCAAAATATTTACGCGATGCTCTACCCAATGCTACATATATTGGTTTCACCGGAACGCCGATAGAAAGCAACGATGTTAATACACCCCAGGTCTTCGGTCAATATATTGATATTTATGATATAGCAAAATCTGTTGAGGATGGCGCTACAGTAAAAATCTATTATGAAAGCAGATTGGCTAAAGTAAATCTCGATGAGGAAGGAAGAAGATTAATTGAGGAATTCGATCAGGAACTTGAACAGGAAGAATTGACTGANNACGGCAGAATATATTAGATGGTAAAGCTATGGTTGTAGCAATGAGCCGTAGAATTGCTGTTGATTTGTATAATGCAATAATTGATTTAAGACCAGAATGGCATAATGACGATCTTGCAAAAGGTGAAATAAAAGTTGTTATGACCGCCGCAAGTTCCGATGGTCCGGCAATGGCAAAACACCACACAACAAAACAACAGCGCAGAAATCTTGCCGATAGAATGAGGGATCCCGCGGATCCTCTGAAACTCGCGATTGTACGCGATATGTGGCTTACTGGATTTGATGTTCCCTGTCTGCATACTCTATATATCGATAAACCAATGCGCGGGCACTCTCTTATGCAAGCAATCGCACGAGTAAACAGAGTATTTAAGGATAAAAAAGGGGGTCTAGTTGTTGACTATCTTGGAATAGCAAGCGATCTTAAAAAAGCGCTCTCTTTTTATTCTGATTCAGGAGGTAAAGGCGACCCTACGGAAACAATTGATAAAGCCGTGGAATTGATGCTCGAGAAAATGGAAGTTGTTCAACAGATGTTTAATGAAAATAGTAAAACTCAAAAAGCAATTTCTGTTGAAGAACCGAGAGCTTATTATAAAGGCAGTTATAAATTTAATTATCCCCGTTTCTTTAATGCGGATCCAAAAGAAAAACTTTCAATCATTTTGCAGGCAGAAGAACATATACTTGGTCTGCAGGATGGGAAAAATAGATTTATTCGTGAAGTAACTTATTTGAATCAGGCATTTGCATTGGCGATGCCGCATGAGGAAGCTATTTTTATTAAAGAAGAAGTCGCATTTTTTCAAGCCGCTAAAGCTCGATTAGTCAAATTTGAGATTCCAACCGGCGGGAAAACAAACAGAGAAATTGAAACTGCAATTAAACAGGCAGAGTTATTTGCGGATTATATTACACA
>PLNZ01000055.1 GCA_003142915.1 Ignavibacteriales bacterium
GCATGTTGATAATAGAAATTATAGAGATTATTTAAAATAAAGAGGTTTTATGCCTGATAGATTACAAGGAAAAATTGCAATAGTTACCGGCGGGGGAAGAGGCTTAGGGAAAGCAATTGCACAGGCTTATGCCGGTGAAGGCGCTAAGGTAATTGTTACTGCATCAAAAAATAAAAATGAAATTGATGAAACAGCTTTAAAGATAAATGGGAAAGCTATTTTGGCAGATATTACTTATTGTGTTGTTTGATTTAATAAGATTATTGAATTCTCTATCGAAATCAGCAACTCTAATACATATTTTATCATTATCATCACCTTTTGCTTCTTCTCCCCATACTCCATTAATTTCCTTTTCAATGAAGTTTTTTAATCGACTGAGTTCCCAATGTTCTGGAATATCGCCAATCCATTCAACTCCGGAGGGTTTGTATTTGGAATATTTTTTCATATTTCATTTTATAGCTATCAATGACTCAGGTACTGACATAGATACTAATTTGTAAAAAGTTGATAAAAATTTTCATTTTATCTTGAAATACAATCTTTTAGTAAATTGACTTAGTTACTTTCATAATTACTAAAAATTTTAATTAATGCTTTACCCTTAGCGGTTGTTACATACTTCTGGTTAGGGCTTTTGAGTTTTTCCGGCAGCGTGTATTCCATTAATTGTGCTTCTACTAATTTTAATATATTGTTTCTATAATTTACAGTATGATTAGAAAGATTTAGCAAATCCAGAACTTTTTTTCTTGTCTGCGGAGTTTTACATACAGTCAGAATTTTCAATAACTTCTGAATCTTTTCCTGGCTTACTTTTGCCTCCACTTGTTTCTTAACTTGTTCCTTAGCATAGTCACTTTCTTTAATATTTAGAGTGTCTAAGCTATTCAAAATTTCATCTAAGTTATTTATTAAAAAGAAGTTAGCTTGAACACTTACTTGGACACTAACTTGTTCCCCGGCTTGTTCAAGTGTTAAGAATTTGGGATGAATTTTTATAGTAGTTTTGAAATAGGTTCTATCATCATCTGTTTCAAAAACCGGTTTAGGGGAATTATTCTTTTCCAATGACTTAATAATAGTTGGCACACCGGTAGCTCTTCCTTCAGTAAGATGGAGTTCTTTTAGAAATTCACCAATTCGCCTGTTTCTGTATTTTCGCACATCAAACTGACTATTCTTTAGCTTTTCTTTATCAAGCGGCGGAAGCGGACCGGGAAAGCTGATAATATCAATGCGGGTAGGATAAATACGGACTTCAATTGTGGAATCGTTATCATATCCGCGGTGAAAAACAGCATTGCAAAGTGTCTCTTCTAAAGCTTCATAAGGATAATTAAAAAATCTGTCAGACTCAGCTCTCGATTCATTCTTAACAATTTTTTCTTTTACTATTCCATCCTTAAGATATTCAAGTGCGTTTTTAAGCTGCCGGTGTAAAGTACCGGTAAATATTTTTTCCGTATAATTTGAACCGGCTTCATCTGCAAAAGTAACAATTTCTATTTTAGCTGAAGGGAAAATCGTTTGTGGTTCTTTAGCAAAGAAAAGAAGCCCTACATTTTTAGGCAATAGATTTTCATCAGCGCCTTCGGCAATATTCATTCTTCTTGCAATCTCGCTTAACTGTAAATTTGGAATTTCTTTTTCAAGATCGCTCTCAACATCATTTAGGAAAGTTTTTATTTCTGATAAATCTAAATCTGATAAAGGATGGGAATGATTTACCTGATCATCAAAAGGGATTTTATTTGCCATAGAAATAAGTTCCCGTTCTTCGTCGACTGTCGGCTTAACCGAGCATGAAAATCTTCTAATAAAATAAAAGTATAGTGAATTATTCCCTAAAGTTTCGGGAACTTTATATGGACGATTACTTCCACCCGGACACCAAAAGATTAGTATTTTTTTATGTTGATAATCTACAGGTTCAACGATAGGGAAATAGTTTGGTAAAATTCTTCTGCAAATTTGGTTTAACTCTTGTTGTATTTTATCAATTTGATTTAATTGAATTCCAGTTGGCGGGAAAACCGGCACTCCATTATTTTCTGCAACACCGAGAACAATGTATCCGCCGCCCCAATTGTTAAAATCATTAGCAAAAGCACAAATCGTTCTTAATGTATTTTCGGGATTCCATCCCTCACGAAATTCTATTCGTTCCCATTCAACTGTTTTACCTGTGAGTAATTCATTAATATTTATAGGTAATGCCATTATTCAATTACTTTCTTAATCATACCATCTGTTTCTTCTTCCAAGGCTAAAATATCTTTTCGTATTTCTTCCAAGCTACGCAGCGGTTTAAACTTATAAAAATACTTGGTAAAGTTAATTTCGTAACCAATTTTGGTCTTACTATCGTCAATCCAGGCATCGGGTAAATGAGGCAGAACTTCTTTCTTAAAATATTCTTCAACATTTTCTTTTAACGGTACATTTTCAAAATCTCTTAAATCAGCATCCGGAACCGGTTCACCTTTTTTATCTTTTTCAATTTCTCCTTTTTCATTTCTTTTTGGACGTTCAACAGTAATACTTTGCCAGTTCAATAAAATCAAATTTGCTATGATTATGAAATTTAACTTTAGCTATCCCGTTTAGAATGGGCTCCAGAACTTCGGGCTTTTTACCTTTATGTTTTTGGTAGGCTTCAAGTACTTTCTTCTTTGTGGGTTCTAAGATCATATCTAATCTTCTAAGAACTGTAAATGGCAGAATTACTTTCCCATAATCGGCTTGTTTGTAGTGGCTTCTTAATAAATCTGCAATAGACCAAATGAAGTTAGCTTTTTCTCTGAAGTTGTTCATTATTATTCCTGAAAATGAAGAGAACATTCATATTTGAAACCAATATAAATATATTTCTTATAGATAAATGTTTCTATAAATCTATCTAAAATATTTTGACCCGGTTTAATATTAATAAATAATAAATATGAATGTATTGAATGGAAATAGATCATAATTACAAAGTTACCCCGAAATTGTACCCTTAAACCTATTTAACTTAATCAATTATTTAGAAAGTAAAAAGGGGTAATACGATTAATACGAATTTCACGAATTAAGGAGAAGGGAGAACGGAAACGAGAGAAGGGAAACCGGAGACAGGAGAGCGGAAACCGGAGGCGGGAGAACGGAAACCGGAGGCGGGAGAAGGGAGACCGGAGAAGAGGGCAGGGGGCAGAGCGCGAAGGGCAGAGGGCAAGGCGGGAGAGCGGAGAACGGAAACCGGAGAGCAAGGCGCATGGGGCAGAGCGCTGAGCGCATAGCGCAGAGAGCAAATTTATAAATTTGATTATCTCTGAATTATCTGGCATGTTGATAATAGAAATTATA
>PLNZ01000412.1 GCA_003142915.1 Ignavibacteriales bacterium
GTTACAACGATGGCAGTATCTTTTAAAGTCAAGGTATAAAAAGTCTGTAGTTCTTCGCTGTAATAATTTCCCTCATATTCTTTTAGTTCAGAAGGTATTATTTTATAATAAAATCTAGCCGCGGGTAAATTTTTACCGTTCTGGTGAAGGATAAGCCGGGAGTATTTGCCGTTAATAGGATCCTCGAATGTACATTGTGCATCTATAACGGTAACGAAGAATTCCGTATCGGATGATGCTAACAGCCTTGTTTTGCCTTCACCAGTTTGTTCAACCATTAGTTTATTATTTTCGCTGGTAATAGTGATAATTACTCCAGGAAAAAGTTGATAACTTCCTGTATATTTTAAAAAGGCTGAAGTATCGATAGGAAATTCTTTTCTTGCGATCTTTTTCGAAACAGTATCCGGTTTTACTTTATCACCAAGATAAATATCTGCAACCTTGTGCGCTAATTCTGTCGGATCAAATGAACCGAGATTACTTAAAAGAATCACGGCAAAATGCTGATCGGGAAAACGGCAGATATAAGTTCTGTATCCTGCATCGACGCCTCCGTGATCAATTATTTTTAGACCTTTGTATTCATAAATAGAGAGACCGAATGCATAATCGGTTGTAGTCCCGTTGTTTAATACTCCTTTTTCGTACATCTGCTGAACAGCTTTTTCGCCCCCGACAACAGGATTATCAAAATTGTTTACCCATTTGGCAAGGTCTTCAACGGTAGAAAAAAGCGAAGTAGCTCCGGCATTAGCATAGCTAAGCACTGCATTTTTAAAATGGGTACTGTCAACCTGGTAGTAAGAATATGTTCTGTTCTTGACAATCTCTTCGTGATCATCGTGAAAGTGAGTATTCCTCATCCCAAGCGGATTAAAAATATTTTCCTTTGTGAATTCTGTAAATGGTTCTCCCGAAACCCGGCTTACTATCTCTGCTAAAAGCGTGTAACCCGTATTGCAGTACAAAAGTTCATCACCCGGGTTGAAGTTCAACGCTTTCTGATTTGAAACCATCTTGAGTATTTGTTCTTTTGTAATAACATCATCAAGCCGCCAGCCTGCCATCACAAGCAGTTCCCACTGGTCCCGCAATCCGCTTGTATGATGGATTAAATTTTTAATGGTAATTTTTTTTCCGAAGTCAGGCACTTCAGGCAAATATTTTCTTATATCATCATCAAGAGATAATTTACCCTGTTGAGCGAGCAATACAATTGCAAACGCAGTAAATTGTTTGGAAATTGAGGCTAAATGAAATATTGATTTCGGTGTTATAGGTATATTATATTCCAGATTTGCAAGGCCATAATCCTTTTCATATATGAGCGTGCCGTCTTTAATAATTCCCAATGCACAGCCGGGCGAATAATTATTATTCCAGGGTGAAAATAAACTATCTACTCTAAGGTTTAATAATTCTTCATTTGATTGTCCAAACGATTGGGAACCGGTTAATAATAGAATTATTAACAGTTGCATTCCGAATAAAATTTTTAAATCTCTCATTTATCCCTCTTTAAAAATAAAAAATGCTTAATCAATCTAATTTAATATACAAATTTTACCGGATCAGTAATTGAAGAAACTGTTAAACGGTAATTATTCTTAATTATCGGTTGAATATTCTGGTATATAACGGAAAAGATAAGTATTAAACTTGTTTAAACGGTTAAATAATTCAGAACAGGAGGGATTATTCTTGTGATTCCGCACATACATATATACATATTTTATTAGGTTATCAATAATATTATAAGTAACTTTCATTCTCCGGTATTAGACCGGCCCGGATATTCCGGGAATATTTATTTTAATTTTTTTTGGAGTTATTAAGTGAGTTACAAGTTATTTGTTGGTTCTTTACCATGGTCAGTAGACGATAAGGGATTACAGTCTATTTTTGAAGCACACGGAACAGTTGTTTCGGCTAAAATTGTAAAAGACCGTGCAACGGGTAGGTCGAAAGGATTTGGTTTCGTAGAAATGGAGAACCAGTCTGACGCAGATAATGCAATCAGTGCATTAAATGAATCCGAATTTCAGGGCAGGAATATTGTGGTTAATAAAGCTAAACCGCGCGAATAATCAATCCCAAAGTTTCTGAATGGCGCCCTTGAGGCGCCTTTTTTTTATTACAGCTAGTCTTAATTCATAAAACTTAATAATCTGTTTATCTTTTTTAAAATTTTATTTAATTATATGTATTAATATAGTCATGTTCATATTTTATTTTTAATAAAAAACATAGTCTATATAAAATAAAGCTAACATCTTGACAGCCGTGTCTGGGGTTTTTTACTAGAAGACTATTTGATTGGGCAGTTGTTTCTAATTGCGTGGCCGCAATTTTATTCCTATATTTCATCAGACAATGGGATCAAATGGGACCCCTATTGGGAAATTCGCATAATTAATATTGTTTAATTACTTATTTTAAATGAGAGATTTTTGTGAATCTGCTATCCTAATAATTTTGAGTTGAGATGGACGATATTACAAACCCGGATAATTATAGAGAAATGTTAAATCTGAATGAACTTAACAGGTTAAATAAATTTCTTAAATATAAATTATCGGATGGGATTCTATTTCTATTATCAATTTTNNGCAATAATTTTCACACCATATATGCTTTTTGTGCTTTTTAAGGAAAAAAGATTTGGCTGGATAACATTTTTTTTAATACTCGTAATTTTACCAATGATCCTACTGTTTTTATTTTTTAGGCATATCGATAATTTTATATACTTTTTCATTATTCCACTTGCATTTTACTACTTCTATTGTTTTTTACTTAAAATGACGGTTGCTGAATGGGTGGAAGAAAAAAGTTGGAAAATACAAAGAATAAGCGATGACATAGAAAGTAAGCATAATATGTAAAAGAATCATTTCTCTTTGTTTCCAATAGACCTTTGCCCGGAATAAACATAAAATATTTTAAGAATTTAAATTTTTGTTTTCCTCAGCCGCAGCGAATTTGACACTACACTAATCGAACTAAATGCCATTGCCGCGGCGGCGTAAATAGGGTTTAACAAACCAAGGGCAGCAATAGGAATACCGATTAGATTGTAAATAAATGCCCAANNAGGGTTATGTCCGAGGCTTCAATCGCAATATCCGTTCCCGTACCGATTGCAATGCCTACATCAGCCTGTGCAAGGGCAGGGGAGTCGTTAATGCCGTCTCCTACCATTGCAGTTACTTTACCTTGCTCCTGCAATCTTTTTATGTGAGTGGCTTTATCCTGAGGAAGAATGCCGGCTATTACATTATCTATCCCGGCTTCACGGGCTATT
>PLNZ01000406.1 GCA_003142915.1 Ignavibacteriales bacterium
AATGAAGAAACATCATTTAAAATGTTTTCGGATATAATAGTTGGAATATTTTGCGAGAACAAAACCTTGAAGCCCTTATCAAGAAATTCCCATCCCATCACATCTAATGTATTATAATAGAGTTTGCTTTGGGTGGATAAATAAGTAATTGCGTTTTTGGTTTTATTCGAATTGTTATCTCCAGTAATTATGCAAGCAGCAACTCCATCTGCGAATAAAGTTGATCCTATGAAATTACTTTTGCTATAGTCGTTTCGCAAAAAAGTTAGTGAGCACAATTCAACTGCTACGAGCAATACCACTGCATCCGGATTTGCTTTTGCCAGTATGCAGGCTTTTGAAAAACCCGCTACACCTCCTGCGCAACCCAAACCGAAAATTGGAATCCGGCTGATATTTTGGTTTAGTTTCATTTCGTTAATAATTAAAGCATCCAGGCTGGGAGTTGAAAGCCCGGTTGTTGAAACAAAGATAATATCGGTAATACTATCTTTTTGAATTTGCGCTAAGGATATACATTCTTCTATCGCTTTAATTGAATATTCAAGAGAGATCTTGATGTATTGACTGTTCAATTCCTGGAAAGTGTGAAGTGTGGAGTAGTGATCAAGAGGCTTACAAAAATTTCTTGTTTTTATTTCTGTATTATCAAAAGCACTCATCATTCTTTCTACTTGTGGAAAAGAAGGTGCAAACAAATCTTTAGCATGTTTTTTTACTTCTTGTTGATTAACTTTAAAAGGAAAATCAATTTTTGATATTGCGGCTAAGGAAGGCATAGTTTTAAATATTTCTTTCTATAAGGGTAATTATTCTCAAGCCGGACTTTCCAACTTCTATTTAGAAAAGATCTCATAAGCTTTTTTATTTGAAAATGATATATCAACTCGAAGCAGCTTCAGCTTGATTAACCAGATAATTTTCTATTCCCATCTGGGCTATCTGTGCATGTTGAATATCTGCCCAATCGACATGACCTTCTTCCATTTTAAGTATCTTTGTTAACAATTCGACACTTCCTTCATCAGCAACTTCCCGTGCAAGTATGATTGCTTCATTATAAGTGCGCACTGCATCAAGTTCATCAAGATCGTCGTTCTGAATCATTTCTACAACAGTTTTACCAATCTTTATATCATTAAGCTTTGATACTGTTGGCGTACCATCTAAAAAAATGATTCGCTCTATGAGCCATTCGGCATGGTGCATTTCATCCATAGCCTGTTTTCTTATTGCTAAGTGAAGTTTACCATAACCCCAGTTCTCACACATTTCAGAATGTACCATATATTGGTTAATCGCAGTAAGTTCATCTGCTAAACGATCGTTAAGTACTGCAAGTAATATCTGATTCCCTTTCATCTGATTCTCCTCTAATATTGTTATAAAATGTTAGCGTTGATTAAGTTTTCTTTTTGAAAACGTTTTATTATTTTGTTTTATCATTAATAAGATCAATAAAGGTTCATAATTTCATTTAATATAAATACAAAAATATTTCTATCATTGTAAATAATGCTTCTATTACTTTGTAATATTATTGAAAGGTTCCTCATAATTCTATAGTCCAAAGGAATGAAAAAAGGACTACATCTTTTCTATTAGTTTCTTGTTCAAGCACGAATTAAGTATACAAATGAATCTTCCATAATTATTGATGGCATTACAATTTAGTTATGGTTTAGTATTGAAACTCAATATCTATTCTATATTATATTATAGTATAGTTATAAATTGTATTATGAATTAATCCATTAGGAATCCCGTTGAAAAGAATTCAGATATTACTTATTGAAGATAATAGACTTCTGCGCGATGGTATCTTATAACCTAATAGATGTAGTCCCTTTTTCATCCTTTCGTCCGATTGCCATTCCATATAGATGTACCTATATTTTCTCAAAAGTTCTACTACTAATTAAGGAAATATATCATGTTATACGCTATTGCTTTAGTTTTAATAATATTATGGGTGCTCGGATTCTTCGCTTTTCACGTTATGGGTGGTATTATTCACCTTCTTCTGGTCATTGCAATTATAATGATCATATTTAATGTTATAAGCGGTCGTCGCTCTGCCTGACGAATCGGAAATTCAATCACTTATAAAATCAATTAGATGTTTTGAATCAAATTGTCATTGGACAAGGGACCTACATTTTCTAAATAAAAAACATAGAGGATTAAAATGGGCACGATCATCACTAAGGATAAGACTCAAATTTATTATAAGGATTGGGGTTCCGGGAAACCCGTGGTTTTTTGTCATGGCTGGCCTCTCAATGCGGATGCTTGGGAATCCCAGATGGCTTTCCTCGTTTCTCATGGCTATCGCTGCATTGCTCATGACCGTCGCGGACATGGTCGATCCGAGCAACCATCGAATGGCAACAATATGAATACATATGCTGCTGATCTTGCGGAACTATTCGAAGCACTCGACCTAAAAGGTACAACCCTGATTGGTCATTCAACAGGCGGAGGTGAAGTTGCACGTTACATTGGGCAAAACGGCACTTCCCGCGTAGCTAAAATTGTTCTGATGGGATCAGTAACTCCACTTATGTTAAAGACAAAAGCAAATCCCGGCGGACTACCTATCGACAAGTTTGATGAAATCCGTGCCGGTGTAACTGCAGACCGATCGAAATTCTTCATGGAACTGACCACTCCGTTTTTCGGTGCTAACCGCGGAGGACATAAGGTCACACAGGGAATGCGCGATGCATTCTGGTTTCAGGCAATGCAAGGAGGATTATTGAACGAACTCGATTGTATCAAAGCTTTCTCGGAGACGGATTTTACAGAGGACTTGAAGAAATTTGACGTTCCGACACTGATCATTCATGGCGATGAGGACCAGATCGTACCGATCGCTGATTCAGCTTTGCTCACATCGAAGCTGGTCAAAAACGCTACATTGAAGGTCTATCCGGGCGGTCCCCATGGTTTGACTGATACTCATAAAGATCAGCTTAACGCAGACTTGCTGGCTTTCCTCAAAGTATGAAATAGTCCGGATAGAAATAGATATCCGGAAAATCAGAATAAATAATTTTCAATGAATTTTTAATCATAAGAAAGGTTATAGTAATGAAAGGATATAAATCAAACATCGAAAAGAGTACTTTGGATAATAATAATTTCCGAAAAGTATTGTATACTGCTCATCATCTGCAACTTGTGCTGATGAGCCTTAAACCCGGAGAGGAAATAGGAGCAGAAATTCATAAGAATTCAGATCAATTTTTCCGTTTTGAAGGCGGAACCGGGAAATGCATCATAGACGGGAATGAATATCAAGTGAAGGATGGAGATGTTATTATTGTACCGGCAGGTGCAAAGCATAATGTAATAAATACAGAAAGCTCTAAGGAACTAAAAATGTACACCATTTATGCTCAACCTAACCATAAAGACGGCGTTGTAAGGGCTACAAAAAAAGAGGCTGAAACAAACGAGGAAGAATTTGACGGGAAAACAACAGAGTAAGTAATTTCCAATACTTAGTGTGCATAGGATTTTACCTCTGAATTTACCGACATTCAGAGATAAAATTTGAGACGTAATTATAGAAGTAGCGTTTCTAAGTATATTTATAATTCAAAATTAAAAAAGGATCCGCTATGCCGCTTAAAAAAGGATTTTCAAAAAAGACCATAAGCAAAAACATCGAAACAGAAATGAAGGCCGGCAAACCACAGAAGCAAGCCGTTGCTATAGCTTTAAACATTGCCCGGAAAGCGAAGAAAAAGAAATAGCATAATTTAATTCAAAATATGATTAACAAAATCTACAATCCATTGTATAAGACTTGAACAAAATTTGCGAATATTCCTCAAAAGGAATTTCAACCGCTCCGAACATTTTTAAATGTTCTGTTTGATATTGAACGTCAAGAAGAATAAACTCGCATTCTTTCAAATGTTCAACAAGTTTTACTAAGGCAGCTTTTGACGCCTGCGGAACTCTTGAGAACATTGACTCGCCGAAAAATGCTCCTTTAAAAGTTACTCCGTATAATCCGCCGATAAGTTTGTTTTGTTTATAAACTTCTACCGAATGTAAATGACCTAGAGATTCAAGTCCTTTATATGCTTCAATTAATTCTTCTGAAATCCAGGTAGTAGTTCTATCGGAGCATTCTTTTATAACTCTGAGAATTGAAGTATCATATCTGTATTCAAAATCGGAAGTTGATAAATATTTTTTAAGTGAGCGCGGAAGATTAAAATTATCCAGAGGAATAATAGTGCGGATGTCCGGCATATACCAATCAATAATACCGGCTTCATCTGCCATAGGAAAAGCTCCTCTCGAGTAGAGGAGAATCATATTCTCCGGCTTCAACCAGTCCGTCTTTGCCGGAAATTTACTTTCATTCATGAGCTTTTACTTCATACAAGACAATATCATAACCTTTTTTTGTTTCCATACCGGCATATACTACTCCTATCAATACAAAAGCCATTCCGCATAAAAAAGATGCAAGAATTAAGTAATTTAATTTTCCCATCGACATAACGGATGATACTCCAAGTATTAGAGAAGTTCCTACAAAAAGCGCGACGGCAGTAGTATAACTCAAAACTGAATTCCGTACAAGTTTAGCCCGATATACAAGTTCATTAATTTGAATCGATGTACTTTCAATACGGACATTAACTTCTGTGGTTGTAGGTTCAGCGCCAAACTTTAAAAGTAATTCTCTCTTTTCTTCATTTAATAAACGTATCCTGTTAACAACCATTGAATACTTGTTGTTGATTCCCAAAAGAAGAAGACCGCAAGCGCTTATCATAATCGCTGGTGCAAGCATAAGCTGAATAATTTGAAGTGAGTTAAGCGTTAAATTTTTGAATAAATCCATGTTTCACCCTATAAATATTTAAAGCTAATTTTCTTTTATAATTTCTTAATCTTACTCTTAATCNNAGAGTAAGATTAAGAGTAAGAGTTTTAATTAGTCAGCCGAGATCTTTTTAAGAATAAATCCATTTTACCTCAGCATTAAATTATTATTTTTCTTCCATGAACGGATATCTGTAATCCTTCGGCGGAATAAAATTTTCTTTAATTGTACGGGCTGATACCCATCGCAATAAATTTAAATAACTGCCTGCTTTATCATTTGTTCCACTTGCGCGTGCGCCTCCGAACGGCTGCTGCCCAACAACGGCGCCGGTGGGTTTATCGTTAATATAAAAATTGCCGGCGGAATTCAATAAAATCCGGTCTGCTTTTTCAATTGCA
>PLNZ01000152.1 GCA_003142915.1 Ignavibacteriales bacterium
ACGGTTCATATCAAAGAGGAAAAGTAGTCCAGTTAAAGAAAATTGTTGATGAGGCATTACAAAGAGCTGCGACTGTTGAAAGTGTTCTTGTTGTTAAAAGGACGGGTGAGCCGGTTAATATGGAAGCCGGACGCGATATGTGGTACCACGAACTTATGGCTCTTCCAATAGCTAACAGTACGTGCAATATAGAGGTAATGGGTGCGGAAGATCCTTTGTTTATCCTTTATACATCGGGAACTACAGGAAAGCCCAAAGCAATTTTGCATACGCATGGCGGTTACATGGTCGGAACATATTCGACTTTAAAATATGTATTTGATATTCATGAAGAAGACAGATATTGGTGCGCTGCTGACCCGGGATGGATTACAGGACATAGTTATATAGTTTATGGTCCATTATTAAACGGAGCAACTTCTTTTATGTATGAAGGAGCACCTACACATCCATATCCGAACCGCTGGTGGCAGATGATTGAAAAATACGGTATTAATATTTTATATACCGCTCCCACAGCTATCAGAGGTTTAATGCGTTTTGGGGAAGCATGGCCTAACAGGCATGACCTTTCTACTTTAAGATTATTGGGAAGTGTAGGTGAACCAATAAATCCCGAAGCATGGCGATGGTATCATAGAGTGATTGGAAAAGAAAAATGCCCTATAATGGATACATGATGGCAGACTGAAACAGGTATGTTCCTGATTACTCCTATGCCCTGCGTACCATTAAAACCCGGTTCGGGAACAAAACCTTTTCCGGGTCTTCAGGTGGATATTCTTGATGAGAGTGGAAAGCCTGTAAAACCAAATGAAGAGGGATTTTTAGTAATAAAAACTCCATGGCCTGCTATGATTAGAACACTTTATAATGATCCCGACCGCTATGTACAACAATACTGGAGTAAATTCCCCGGTTACTACTTAACGGGAGATTCCGCACGCCGTGATGAGGACGGATATTATTGGATAATAGGAAGAGTAGATGATGTAATTAAAGTCTCAGGTTACAGGCTGGGCACTGCAGAAATTGAAAGCGCTTTAGTAAGTCATCATATGGTCGCAGAAGCTGCGGCAATCGGTCTTCCGCATGATGTGAAAGGAAATGCAATATATGCTTATATTATTCTAAAAGCCGGTTTTGAAAAAAGTGATAAATTAGCAGAAGAGCTTCGCCAGCATGTAGGGCATGAAGTCGGCCCGATTGCAAAACCGGAAAGCATTGAGTTTGTTGATTCGCTTCCTAAAACACGCAGCGGAAAAATAATGCGCCGTGTTCTTAAAGCTAAAGCTCTCGGGCTGGACCCTGGTAATATTTCAACTCTTGAAGAATAGCTCAATAGATAACGGTAATAATAAAGCGAAGAAATGATGTAATAAAATAATTAAAAAAATCTCCCTTTAGAAAAGGTGGTATTTGACAAAGTAAAGGGAGGGATTTGAATGCGGCGCAACAGCAAAAAAAGCTCCTGACTTGGTTTAGTTACATACGGCGTAAGGAATAAAATTCCCCGTCTTCACTGACTCAAATATCCACTTTGCTAAAGATAGACTTTTTAAATTTACTGACCCACACACCTTTTCCCCACCGTAACGGGCAGGACTATAGGGGACTTTTGAAATTTGTTAGTAATTATAAATAGAAGAATTGGTTGTAATTTAAAAAGGAAAAGGAATCTTGAGTTTGTTAAGTGGTTTTGGTATCGTTTATTATTTCATATTCACAAACTGAGTAGGGAAGTCGAGTTCAGCATCTTTAACTAATTTTATAACCGTCTGAAGATCATCTATTTTGGGAGCTTGAACCCGAATCTGCTCATCCTGAATTTGGGCTGTAACTTTCAATTTAGAATCTTTAATCAGCCTTGTTATTATTTTTGCATTCTCTTTTGATATACCGCTCTGAAGGTCGATTTTTAATTTTAATCTTCCGCCGCTCGCCTGCTCGGATTCACCGATTTTTAAAGCTTTAATTGAAATCCCTCTCCGGATAAACTTGGTCTGAAGAATATCGATACTTGCTTTAAGAGAATAATCATCTTTCGTATTAATAGAAATATTTTTCTCTTTTTTATCAAGAATAAATTCTGTGTGGGAATCTTTCAGGTCGTACCGCTGCTGGATTTCCTTAAGCGCCTGGTTAACAGCGTTATCCGCTTCCTGCAGGTCTATTTCTGATACAATATCGAAAGAATGATTTTGAGCCATAAATAATACTTAAGTTTATTTTTTAAATTATTTAATTGAGGACACCCTAACCGGTTATAATTAATTCTTCAATATATTTTCTACTTTTCATCGATTTTATTTCCAACTCCAGTTTAATAGCCTCTGAATTAGTAGAAAATTCTTTGAAAAAAACTAATCTCCATTGAGCACCACATTTTGTCGAAGAACTCTGAAAAGAATTATGTTCAGATAATCTTCGTTCAATATTATTTGTATGTCCGATATAGTGTTTATTTAATTTTTCACCATAAAGAATATAAGTATAAAAACCCATATCGGAGTGCCCGGATTCTTCCGAAGGGATTACTATGTAAGAACCGGGTACCTTCCCGATCAGAATCGGGACGCGCTAACCGGTTCAATTAAATTATTAAAAATATATAGTCGGGGTGCCCGGATTCGAACCGGGGACCTCTTCGTCCCGAACGAAGCGCGCTAACCGGGCTGCGCTACACCCCGAAAGTTATGTTTTTCTATTCTACTACCACAAATTAATCTGTATCGATACAAAATCCAAAAAAGTAAAGAATAAATAACATAGCGCGCTAAAGCGCAAGAACAAAGTTTAAAGTTCAATGGACAAAGGGAAAACGGCAAAGAAAATATTTTGATACAAAAAACAAAAGCTTATATGACAATACTATAAATAAAAGAATCGGTAATAATATAAAATTATCGTTAATTATTCCTTTACTTTTATACCGATTAATTATAATTTTATACCATAATTAATTTACCTTTAACTCTATCCTGAGAGATGGGAAAGGATGAACAAAGAGCATAGAAACTTAATAGGAAACCTCCACGGCTTAGAGCTAAGGAGGATTTTTTGTATATGAAAATAAAATCAAAATTAATAGACGAATCCGGTTTTAGCAGGATTTTAACCAGGATATCTCACGAAATTTTAGAACAGAATAAAGGTTCCAACAACCTTGTTCTAATGGGAATGCGTACCCGCGGTGAATTTCTTGCTAAAAGATTATTCCTAAAGATAAAAGAAATTGAAAATATTGAGCTTCCGATTGGTGTTCTGGATGTAACTTTATATCGCGATGATTTTAGAACGAGATTAAAACAACCGGAAGTTTCGGTTTCGGATATTACTTTTAATATAAATAATAAAGACATCATTCTTGTTGATGATGTGTTATACACAGGTCGAACGGTGCGTTCAGCGCTAAATGCCATCATGGACTTGGGCAGGCCAAGTACCATCCAATTGTTTGTCTTAATCGATCGAGGGCATAGAGAACTTCCTATTCGCGCCGATTATGTTGGTAAAAATATTCCCACTTCAGTCGATGAAGAAATCAAAGTTAAAATGACTGAAATCGATAGCGAAGATGCAATTTATTTAATTGATACTAAAGAAGAGTAATTTTAATTTGAGAAAAATTTATGTCGTTATCCAGTAGACACCTGTTAGGCTTACAAGGGGTTCCCAAAGAAGATATCCAATTAATTTTAGACACTGCAACAACATTTCGTGAAGTATTAGAGCGTCCTATTAAAAGGGTACCAACTTTACAGGGGAAGACGATTGTAAACCTTTTTTATGAAAATTCAACCCGCACAAGGATATCTTTTGAGCTTGCTGAGAAAAGATTATCGGCTGATTCAGTAAATTTTGCGGTTTCTGCCAGCAGCGTAAGCAAAGGCGAATCCTTAAAAGATACAATGAGAAATATTGAAGCAATGAAAGTAGATATGGTGGTTGTACGTCATTCTGCCGCCGGCGCTCCGTTATTTCTTACTAAAATATGTGACGCAAATGTAATTAACGCCGGAGATGGTATTCATGAGCATCCAACTCAAGCATTGCTTGATATGTACTCCATAAGAGAAAAGCTTATGAAATTGGAAGGACTAAAAATNNGAAGTATCCGTTTGCGGACCGCTAACTATGATACCGCGGTATATTGAAGAACTTGGAGTAAAGGTACTTCATAATATTGATGAGGCTATTCAGGAAAATGATGTATTGAATGTGCTTAGAATTCAGCTTGAAAGAAAAGCCCGCGAATACTTCCCGTCAATTAGAGAGTATGCAAAATATTTTGGAATTACCGAGGAAAGATTGGAAAAAAACGGTAAAGATATAGTTATCCTTCATCCCGGACCTATTAACCGCGGAGTTGAACTTTCTTCAGAGGTTGCAGACGGGTTAAATCAAATAATATTACGGCAGGTTACTAACGGAGTTGCTGTCAGGATGGCAGTCTTATATCTCCTCGGAACTCTTAATTAAAGGGACTATAATGAAAGCAGTATTAAAAAATATCAACCTATTCCACCCGGAACAAAAATTATATGAAAAGGGAATAGATATTTTACTTGTTGATGGAGTAATTTCTAAAATAGGAAATTTAACAAAAGAAAATTCTGCGGGTGCTGAAGTTTTTAATTTAAGCGGGAAATATGTTGTTCCCGGGTTGTTCGATATGCACGTTCATTTAAGAGAACCCGGAAGGGAAGATGAAGAAACAGTTATTACGGGGTGCAATGCTGCTGCAAACGGCGGATATACCGGTATTGCCTGCATGCCAAATACCGAACCTGCAATTGATTCTGCCGAGGTTGTTGAACTCATTCACAAACAGGCTTCTTCTCAACTTGTGGATGTGTATATTGTAGGAGCGGCTACACTGGGTAGAAAAGGTGAAGTAATTTCCCCAATGGCGGAATTGAAAGAAGCAGGAGTTGTTGGCTTTTCCGACGATGGAATTGCAATTAAAACAGCCGGTATTTTGAAAAGAACTCTTGAATATTCAAAAATGTTCAATATCCCGATAATTGAGCATTGTGAAGACGAATCTCTTGCAGGCGGGGCAATGAATGAAGGTGTTAACTCAACCATGCTTGGTTTACCGCCTATTCCTTCCATTGCAGAAGATTTGATTGTAATAAGAGATATATTGGTTTCCGAATATACCGGAGGAAGAATTCATATAGCTCATATCAGCACAAAAAAGTCTATTGAATTTGTCAGGGAGGCTAAGAAGAAAGGCTTGAAAGTTTCTGCTGAGGTTGCACCGCACCACTTTACTTTAACCGATGATGCAGTAAAAACTTATGATACGAATACGAAAATGAGCCCTCCGCTTAGAACACAGGATGATATAGATGAGGTTTACCGTGGTTTACAGGATGGAACGATAGACTGTATAGCGAGCGATCATGCACCTCATTCTCTTGAAGAAAAAGAAGCAGAATTTGAACATGCACCAAACGGTATTACCGGTCTTGAAACTCAAGTTGGTTTAGCGCTGACAGAACTTTTACATAAAAAAATCTTAAGTCTTGAAAAATTAATTGAAAAAATGGCTATAAACCCGCGTAAGATATTAAATATCCCTGTTCCTAAATTTGATGCAGGGCAGCCAGCTAATTTTACCATTTTGGATATAGATGAAATTTGGACTGTTGACTTAACAAAATCAAAAAGCAAATCAAAAAATTCACCTTTCGATAAGAGACTTCTAACCGGGAAAGCGGTGGCTGTTATAAATAAGGGAACAATGTTTTATCAGGATAAATATATTAAGCTATAGTGTTAGGGGTAGATTTTAATTAAAAGCACAATTTTTAAGAGAACAATCTATACATTATGTTTAATAAATAGTACAATTTGAAATAGTAACACTCCTAAATTTTGGAAAAAACTCATATTTATTTTGGCATCTATTTTGGCGCATTAATATTGATTTAAAATAAAATGTGCCAAATGTAAAGTGAGTTAGTAGTATTACAAATGATAGGATTATATTTAATTGGGCATTCCAAACTGTAAAAGGAAATACTCAGTTAAAAATATTTAATGTTCCCGCTGTAAGAAGTATAGCGTAAATCATTAAACAGAAATTAGTTCTTGAGTCGGTTTTTTATAGACTTATGTTTATTTATTATTTAAATTAGACATATTAATAAATGAAGAAACTTTATTTCATATTAACTTTTCTTTTAATAATAGGCTTAATTCCTATTTATAACCTGCCTCAGGTGAAAGATATAGTCGAAAGGAAAGATGAACGTTCTTTTAAAGAATCTTATCGTTCAACTTTGAATGAAATAGGGGATGGAATATCTTCAGGAAAAATTACCTCTATATCTAATCTATTCAGTTCTCAAATTTATTTGAATCTTGCTAATGGCGTGAGCGGTTATTATAGTTCTAATCAGGCTTATTATGTAATTCAGGGATTTTTAAAAACTCATCAGGTTATATCTTTAAATATAAATGATATACAGGAAGATGAAGAAAATGTTTATGCTACAGGCACTTATAGTTTCTTAGTTAAGGGGAAAAGAGAATCTTCTCAAATATATATTTCCCTAAAGCATGGCAGCAAAAAATGGAAAATAACTCAGATTACAATTAATTAATGTTTCAAAAAATTTTTAATAAACTAAAAGGCGATAGGAAGTACTTTGCTGTCGTCTTTTTTATTTTTGCGCTTATTTTAATTTTGGGCATAACCTCACCCATCTATATACGTCTTCAGCAAGAGAATTGGAAAAAAAATCTTCCCTTTAAAATAAGCGAAATACAATTTTCTGTCTCTTCTGTATTCCATTCAAGAGAAAACAGTTTAATTGATGATGTCCGAAATTTAAAAGACAGGCTAAGGAATGCACTTAATTCTTCAAGCAGTTCTTACGGGGCATTAATTAGTACAGTTAATAATGATGATTTTGATAAATATTCCATAGAAGTTTTAGCGCCGAACGGCAAATTAATTGCATGGAATGCTTCTATAGCAATTCCGCAAAATGATATTTTCCCATTGGTATTTCCCGCAGGGCAAGTTCATTTTTATAATGGAGATCTGGCTGCATTTTTAACCGTTACCGATACCGTCATTTTTGAAAACGATTTGTTCTGTTTTGTAGTAAGCCTTCCTGTTGAGAGATATTATTCTATTCAAAATCAGTTTTACACAGAAATCAATTTTCCCAAAGAATTATCGGGTAAATATCAAACTCAATTTAGTCTAAATTATTCTCCCCTCGCCGAAGAATCAAACGACGGAAGAAAATATTCTTTCGCTTTATTAAATAAGCAGGGAAACAAAGTAGGTAATTTCTCTTTCTATAAACCCTCATTGGATGCTTCGCTTGATTATATTTATCAAATAATAAGTGAATTACAATCATTACTAATAGTCATAGCTGTTTTTGTCTTAGTTTTAGGTTTTAAGAATGAATTTAGAAAAATTAAGTACAGAACGGTTAGGTTGTTTATCTTTTCTTTGTATTGCGCTGCATCCAGGATGCTTTTATATTATTTGGGTTTTCCCGCAAATATTATGAAGGGTCCTCTTATTGATCCTGCATTTTTTTCTTCTACTTTAGGGAACGGAATTGTAAAATCACCTATCGAATTCTTTATCACCGCTTTATTTGCGCTTATAATATGTGTGCAAGTTTTAAGATATCAAATGGACTATATAAAGAGTCCAATAAAATATAGATCGGACAAAATTTGGTTTGTTATTATATTATTCATCCCTATTACGCTCATTTTTCTTTTAACAATAAGAGGATTAAGTGCTTCCATAAAAAGTATAATATTCGATTCAACATTACGATATTTTAAAGAGACGAACTTATTCCCGAACCTGCCGTCCGTAATGATGAACTTGAATCTTCTAATGCTCGGTACAGTGATGATGATATTGTTGATTGCATATATCCTGTTATTAGTTTCATTACTGCCTGTAATCGAAAAGAAGAAATTAGACTGGGTAATTATTGGCTTATTTATTGGCTATCAAATATTTGGCTATTTATTTATTGAATTTCAAGATGAGCCGCTTATTACTCCATTGCTAATTTTTATTATTATCACATTAGCTTTCATTCTTGCCCGTCAAATTTACTTTGGTGAGATAAAAAGCAGCTATTGCTTTGTTTATATTACACTATTAGCTTCTCTTATATCAATTACTTTTTTAAATTATTTTAATCTCGAACTGGAGAAAAACTCACTAAGAACAACTGCCCTGGAAATTCATAGATCAAATGATAATTTGCTGCGGTTCCTTTTGAGAGAAACACTGCAGAATGCTTCGGGAAATGAAGGATTAATTTCCGATTTTTACGACCGCAATTCAAATTTTACTGCAGATGCCTTCAAACTCTGGGCAAATAGTTCATTGCAAAGGGAATCTCTTAATTCTTCATTAAATATTTGGGATAAGGAACAAAATCATCTCGGAGGATTTGATTCCGGAATTGATTTAGATTCGAAGCTGCCGGAACAATTTATTAATTATACTGATGAAACAACCCTTATAATTGAAACAAATTCTCCTGAAGATTCATTAAAGAAAATATATACAGGTATAGTCCCAATATTGGATCGCAGCGCAATAATCGGTTATGTAACCGCGTCTATCGGATTTGATTTGCAGAATCTTGCTTCCAATAGTCTACCTGATTTTTTAGAATCAAAGACAAATATTATAAACTCGGTATTAGATGTACAAAGGCTTAAAATATTTGAATTTACCGATTCTAAATTGACTCATGTATACGGCGATATTTACCCTTCGCGGGATCAGATAAAGCCTATTCTGGATGCAAAATTATCGACCGATAATGAAACATGGCTTAATCTTTCTTTAAATAATGAAAATTTTTATACATACGTATTAAAAACGTTTTTAGGCAGTACACCGATAATTACGGCAGTATCAACAAGGGAAAAGCGTATTTCCTGGGATTTATTTAATTTCTTTAAGATTTTTTTAATTCACAGTATCTTCATAATAATTCTACTCCTTGTTTTATTTATTTTCAAAATTAAAAATGTGAGGTACACTTTTCGAACGCAGCTCTTAATTGCTTTCCTTTTTATTTCAATTATTCCGGTAATTATACTTGCAATTTATGACAGGCAGATAGTTAAGCAACGCACCGACAATGCAGTTTCAAACGAATTAAGTGAAAGACTTAATTATGTTGAAAATATTTTAGATGAAAAACTTTCCGAATCTCCTTCCGGCGACTTACTTAAAGCTTTTGAGAATACAGGGAGAGACTTAGGCATCTCATTTGCCGTCTATGAGGGTTCGGTTCAAATCTTTAATTCGCGGGAACAATATTATAAAGCCGGGTTATTTACGGATAAGTTAAACCCGCAAGTATATTACCAACTTAATTATCTAAGTTTCCGTGAATACTTTACCAAAGAGTATATAGATGATTTTGAATATGATTCATTTTATAAAACAGTTAATATTGGCGATAGAACATTTATAATAGGCGTAAATGATGCGTTCAATAAAGTTAGACTGACTTATTCGGTAATGGATATTGATGTTTTCCTTTTTGGTATTTATTCCTTTGCAACTTTAATTATGATTATAATAAGCACATTCCTTGCAAACAGAATCTCACGGCCGATTCGAAGGCTTACTAAAGCCACAGCCTCGGTTGCACAGGGAGACTTTAATCTTGAAATAAATAGTAACGAGAAAGGCGAACTGAAGGATTTGCTAGCAGGCTTTAATTCAATGACTAAAGAACTTCAGAGAAATCAAATTGAGCATGCCGACCTTGAAAGAGAAAATGCCTGGAAGGAAATGGCAAAGCAAGTAGCCCATGAAATTAAAAATCCTTTAACGCCTATGAAACTTGCAGTACAACAATTGATGGTTTCATATCGAGATAAAAACAAAAATTTTGATTCTATTTTTGAGAAGCTTTCATCAACTATTTTAAACCAGATTGAAAATCTTAACCAGATTGCATCAGAGTTCTCCAGGTTCGCAAGAATGCCGAACTATAAATTAGAAGAAATTGACTTATTGCCTATCATTAAAGATATTGTAAATTTATTTGCAGATGAAAAGATAAAATTGAATATTCAAACTTTTTTTAATTCTACTTCTGTTGAAGGTGATAAAAGTCAGTTTAGAAGATTGTTGATTAACTTAATCAGGAATTCCATTCAGGCGGATGCAAATAAAATTACAATAACACTGACTTCTGAGAATGAATTTTATAATTTACTCGTTACCGATAACGGGAAGGGAATTCCTGAAAATATTAAAGATAAAATATTTGAATCAAATTTTACTACTAAGGAAAAAGGAATGGGATTGGGGCTTAAACTGGCGAAAAGATTTACTGAGGGGATAAACGGAAATATTAGCCTGGTAGAAAACAACGACAGCGGGGCTGCTTTCAAAATTTTAATTCCTAAATTGCAAAAAAGAATTTAATAACAGATGGCTGCACTAACTACATATCAGGAGAAAGCGCTTGATTATAGAAAGCATATATCTTTAACCGCAAATGCTGGTTCGGGTAAGACTTTTGTATTATCTAAACGATATTTGCGTATTGCCATTGAGGAAAATATTCCTCTTAGAAATATAGCTGCCATCACCTTTACAGATAAAGCCGCCGGAGAGCTTTATAAGAAAATTGCGATCCAAATTGAAGAGAATCTACGAACAAGCGAGAATGTTGAAGAAAAAAGGAAATTAGAATACATCCGTAGGCAGTTGGTTTCAGCAAACATTTCTACAATTCATTCTTTCTGCATAGATATATTGAAAGAACATCCTGTTGAAGCCGGGCTTGATGCGAACTTTACTGCTATTGATGAACAAACATCAGACGAGTTAATCGAGCTCTCAGTTGAGGAGATGATTAAGTCTTCGATTAAGAATTTAACCGAAGCGGATAATTTAAAATATCTTATAAGAATTTTTGCTTCTAAAAGTCTCTTTGCGGGAGAAATAATTGCATTAATTAAAAACCGTAAAATTGTTTTGAACTTCTCGCAAAGCATTTATTCCAAACCGGAAATTGAAATTGCAGAGTTTTTTCATAATACTTTTATTGAATATGCAGATAAAATCATAATTCAACGGCTGAATAATTTTATTTTTTCAATAAAAGAAGTGAATAACGGGGTGCTGAATTATAAACCGGATCACAAAATTGCAATTGAAGTTAAAAGCTTAATTGAAAAGCTGATAAGGTTAAAAAAGACAGATGAAAGGATTAAGTGCTTATTTGAAATTAAAGATGTAATTCTAAAAAAAGACGGTGGAATTAAATCTAGGGATTATATATCGGATAAGTTAAGAGATAATCTGCAGGATTCAATCTTATTTTTAGAAGGATATTTTGACGAGCTTAATTATTTTGCAATAGAAGAAGATTATCATGAAATCGAAATAGAATTAGCAAAATTTGGCAAGACGCTTATCGATTTCTTTAACCTTGCACTCGAAAATTATACAAAGAAAAAACATGAAAACGGATACATGGATTATGAAGATATCCTCATTTATACGCAGAAAATCCTTGAGCTGGAAACTGTAAGGGAAGATGTTTCCAACAAGTTCAATTATATTATGATTGATGAATATCAAGACACGAATGAAATCCAGTATAAAATATTTTTGCCGATATTAGATCAACTGAAAAAAGGAAATTTATTTGTAGTAGGAGATGAAAAGCAAAGTATTTATATGTTTCGTGATGCTGAATTAGAAATCTTTGACCGTACGAAGAAAAATATTGAAGCTATGTCCGGCAAAGAAGCTTTGTTAACCTTACCCGATAGTTTCAGAATGGCGCCTGCTATCTGCCTGTTTACAAATTTACTTTTCGGAAATTTATTTGAATACCCTAATATAATCTATAATGAAGTTGGCCCCTCTGATCTTGTCTGTGCAAGGAAAGATGAAGTAATTGGCGGGATTGAAATATTATTAAGCAGCAGCGAGGCGGTTGCTTATAATGAATCAGGTATTAACAGTGATCAGGAAGCAGAAACAGTTGCTAAAAGGATTTTACACTTAATCAAAACTGGTACCGGCGCTGAAAAAATAACTTGGCATGATGTAGCGATTCTGTGCAGGAAAAGAAAATCCTTTGCTGAACTTGAAAAAGCATTTATAAAATATAACATTCCATTTCTGATTGTTGGAGGGAAAGGCTTTTTCCAGAGACAGACAATCTATGATATTTATAATTATTTTTCTTTCTTATCTGATGAAAAAAACGATACGGCCTTAATCGGTATTCTAAGATCGCCGTTTTTTTCACTATCGGATTCTGTAATATTTGAAATTTCACTTATTCAGGGTGATAGTTATTGTGAAAAATTAAAAAGATATGGTCCAAATAATCCTGAAATTGAGCATATCATAGATATTTTGTCCGAAAATCTTTCACTTGCAAAAAACTACGATATACCTTTTCTCATGAGAAAAATTCTTAATGAATCAGATATCCTGGCGGTTATTGCTAATAAACCAAATGGTGTACAGGAATTAGCAAATATTGAAAAACTTGTCAAAATCACGATAAACTTTTTTTCGAAGGGATTTAAGACTTTGTATGATTATGTTAATTATTTGAAAGATTCAATTGAGCTAAGTGAGGATGAATCCCAGGCTGCCATTGCAGAAGAGATTAACTCGGTAAATATTATGACTTTCCATCAAGCAAAAGGACTCGAATTTTCTGCTGTGTTCCTGTACAAATGTGATGGTGTCTCGTCAAAAAATATTACTAAATCGAAAAGAATTTCTGCTAATAAAAACTTTGGGCTGCTCACTAAATTACCGCTCGGCAATCGTTATTCGGCTGAATATAAATCGGCTCCTATTATTGGATTGAGCAACTTAATAATCAGGAAAAAAGAATTAGCCGAAATTAAACGTCTGCTTTATGTAGGTATAACAAGGGCCAAAAGTTATTTATTTATTTCCGGGAATGTAAAACAAAATAAGAATTTTGCCGGTGATTCATTTATGGGACTACTTGAGAAAGGGCTAAATATTGATTTTGATTCCGATAAACTGTTAATAAATTCCAACTTAAAATTTTTAGATTTAGAGAAGAACGATTATTATATAAAAAAGATGGATGTAAATATTCCGATAATAAAAGAAATTGATACGGTTGAGCAAGTTAAGGCCAAAGTTGAACCTGCAGCTCAAAAAAAGTTTATAGGCAAAAACATATCTGATATTTCAGAAGGAGAAATTATTTCGGCGACTAAATTATCTGTGTACAAACAGTGCCCGCTAAAATATCATTTGACTTATGATTTGGGGTTTGCATCACTTTACAATCAATATAGAAAATGGCGGACAGAAAAGGCTGCATCCGACAGATATGAATTCAATGAATTTGAGGACGAAAGATTAACTAATGCGCAGGAAAGTGAGATAAGAAATACTATTAAGGAATTTGCTGATGTAAAAGGGAGGGTAATCCACAAAATATTGCAGAAAGAGGTACCGACTGAGAAAGTTGAAGAAAGTATAAATAGCTTTTTGAAAGACGAAGTTGATTCCTTTGATATAGAAAAAAAAGTAATTTACAACCTCATAATCGAAATAAAAAATGACCTTACTGCATTTTTTGAATCCAATCTCTTTAAAGAAATAAGCAAATTTCAGAATTACAAGAATGAGTTTGAAGTATATGCAAAAGAAAATAATTATTATCTTTATGGTATTATCGATAGACTTATTTTTACAGAAGACAAGGCGGTTATTATAGATTATAAAACCGATTTATTAAAAAGTAATGGATATGAGGGGAAAATTAATAGTTACTACACACAATTAAGTTTTTATTCGTACATTNNATTAATAAATATGAAATACAATTAATTTTTATAAAATATCCCGGTAGAATTCTAAAAAAAGAAATCGGGAATGAAGATTTTGAAAAGATTAGTAATGAAATAAAAAAAATGGTAAGAAATACAAGGGAACAGATTTATAGTAAAAATCTAAATCATTGTAAAAATTGTTCGTACTCGGCAAATTTTAAAGATTGTGTAATAATATAAATCTATAGCATCAGATCCATTTAAAATAGTTCTAATATTCTCAAAGAAAAATGTTAAATTTACGTTTGAATTCATAATTCAACATATAATTAACTATTTTAAACTTTTATTTATTAAATTTATCTTAAAATATAAATATCGAAGAATAATACTTTTTAATTCATAAAATTCCGAAAAAATCTTGAAAGAAATAGCATGCACAAAAATATCACTCAAATCAGGGACTTAGATTTAATCGAGAATGAATTGAATACTAATGTGGCAGGTGTGTTAGCTTCAATTCATGGAAGTGATAAAATAGTCCAGATTGCTACTCCTTTTCTCTATCAGGATAAAAATATTTACTTATTCTTTAGTAATGAAGATGAATTTTTTGAAAATATTCATTTTAATGATGATGTTTCATTTACTATAATTAAAATCGGAAAAACGAAAAAAACAAAGGAAATGAGTTTCGATCCTACTTATAATTTCTTTTCGATTTCCGTAAAAGGTTCGGTTAGGAATATTGACGATAACAACCTAATTGAAGATCTACGTCTGAATTATTTGAAAAAATATAAGAAAGCTGCGGAAGGGGAGATAGATTTTTCGGTTTTAAACAAGATAGTTATTATTGACTCAGAAGAAATACAGGCTTTTGAAGAAACCGGGGGATGATTTGACAATCACTTTCTTGTCGTATTTTAAGTCAATATTTTCAAGGAAACATATTATTAAAAAGAAGGATATACTTCTGCCTAAATTATTTTCAACGAAAAGAAATAACTGGGCTGTCTGATGTTAAACTATGTCTGGCTGGCGCTTTTGTTTTTGGGAATAGGAACGGCGGTAACCACCGACCTGATAAATCAAAATGAAAACAAATATAGAAATAACGAATCGCTGTCGGTAGTAATTAGCTTTCCCGGATTTCTTGAAAAAAAACCTGAAAAAAGTTATCAGGCAACACTGGAAGTTAAACAGCAAGATTTTAATAGCTTTTATAACGAAAATATTCCTTATGATGTAACCATTCCTGTTAAGCTCACTTCCCATCCGGGTAAGTCAGAAAATTCAATTTACTTTAAAGTTCAAAAATCAGATCCTAAAATCTGGCAGGATATGGCTGCTGCAGCTTCCGGTGAAAAAGATAACCTGACGGGAATGATAATGATAGACAGCTTAGTTATGTCTCCGGCAGGGCAAGGAAGTATAGCCAAAGCGCATATTATTCTTGAGAATGTTTCATTTTTAAAGATTAAGAGCGTTACTAATGCTGCCCTCGATTATGCAGGTACAGCCGTAACAATTGCGTTAGGATTAATTGGCATAATGGCGTTATGGATTGGGATAATGAAAATTGCCGAAGAAGCCGGGCTAATCGCTATCATTGCTTCATGGCTGAAGCCTGTAACTAAAAAATTATTTCCTGAAGTGCCGCCTGATCACCCCGCAATGGGTTCAATGATAATGAATATTTCTGCGAATATGCTTGGACTCGGTAATGCCGCAACACCTTTCGGATTAAAAGCAATGGAGGAATTGGACGAATTAAATCCGAATAAAGGTACTGCTACAAATGCTATGTGTACATTCCTTGCCATAAATACTGCAGGTATGACGTTGATTCCTGCAACTGCAATTGCTATTCGCGCAGCAGCGGGAAGCAGCGAACCGGCGGTTATTATTGGAACCTCTTTATTCGGGTCACTTTGCGCTACAGTTGCCGGAATTATCGCCGCAAAAACGCTTGAAAAATTTCCAATTAAGAAAGGGCAATCTTCCGTCTGGATTAAAAATAATTTAACAGGATTATTCATTCTGTTAGTAATTGCAGCATTGGTACTATTAGTTATTTATTCAGGAACAGGTAAATTAATAACTAATGCTTTCTCTTTCCTTTCTGCTAAAACATTTAAAGGAATAATTGAAACTTTTTCTACAATTGCAATTCCTCTTTTAATTGTTCTCTTTGTTGGATACGGTGCAGTAAAGAAAATAAAAGTTTATGAAAAGTTTATCGAAGGAGCTAAAGAAGGTTTTAATATTGCCGTAAGAATTATTCCTTATCTTGTTGCGATGCTGGTAGCGATAGGGATTTTCAGGGCTGGCGGCGCAATGGATTGGCTTGTTTATATTTTGCATCCGGTTACAAATCTAATCGGTATGCCTGCCGAAGCCATCCCTATGGCGCTGATGCGCCCGCTTTCAGGAAGCGGTTCACTAGGGGTAATGGCTGAAACAATTTCTGTGCATGGAGCAGATTCATTTATAGGAATATTGGTTTCTACATTATATGGAAGTTCTGAAACTACATTTTATGTCCTGGCAGTTTATTTTGGTGCAGTTAATATAAAAAATATCCGCCACGCACTTCCCGCAGGACTCATTGCCGATTTAGCCGGAATTCTTGGGGCAGTATTTATTGTAAGAATTTTATTCGGATAATTTTATTTAATTAGTTCTTATTTTTTACTATAACTTATAATTATATTCACCTATCTTTAATACAAGAACTTAGGGAAAGAGGCTATGAACTAAGAAATACAATTATTTGGGATAGAAGAAATGTTGTAAATTATATAGGAATTTTTGGTTGGCCAAGTAATCATATAACAATGGGAACTACCTATGAATATCTCTTGGATTTTTGGAAACCGCTGATTAAAAATAATGGGGTATAAAGACAATTATGGAAACTTTTTCAAAAGATGAATTAATATCCGTCTCATGATACAAAAATCTAAATTTAAGGTATTTATCACAAGGGAAATTCCTAATGCGGCAATTAAGCTTTTAAAAGATAAAGGCTATAACGTCAGAGTTTACTCTAAAGATTCACCTATTCCTGTAAAAGAATTATATAAAAATATAAAAGATGCAGATGCTGTTATTTCACTTCTTAATGAAAAATTTGATGTTGCAGTATTCGACAAGATGGAGAAGTGCAAAATAATTGCAAATTATGCGGTCGGATACAACAACATAGATATTGAATATGCGAAAAAGAAAAATATTATTATCACAAACACACCGGATGTATTGACAGATTCAACGGCAGATTTGGCGATGGCTCTTGTTCTTGCATGTGCAAGAAAAATAATTGAGGCAGAAAAATATGTTCATGCAGGGAAATTTAAAGGCTGGAAGCCAAAGCTTTTTCTCGGTATTGAAATAAAAGATAAAATGTTTGGCATATTAGGGGGTGGCAGAATAGGAACAGCTGTTGCGATTAGAGCAAAAGCTTTCGGCGCTAAAATTATTTATCTTTCCAGAAGAAAGAACCAATATCTTGAAGATAGTACCGGTGCTAAAAAAGTTTCGCTTGATACGCTTCTTAAAACTTCAGATTTTATTTCTATTCATCTTCCGCTGACTGATAAAACTTATCACCTTCTCAACAAAGAAAAGCTGTCGTTGATGAAAAAGACATCAGTCTTAATAAATACTGCCCGCGGAGAAATTGTTGATGAAAAAATATTGATTAGAATATTAAAGCAGAAAAAAATCTGCTGTGCCGGTTTTGATGTATTTGAAAATGAGCCCAATATTAATCCTGAACTTTTAGAACTTGGTAATGTAGTAGCTTTACCTCACATCGGAAGCGCAACTGTTGAAGCAAGAACTAACATGGCTTTATTAGCCGCTGAAAATATAATTTCCGTTCTTTCAGGTAAGGGAGCAATTACACCGGTATTGTGACATGAAGATTGGATATTCTCATATTTATCTATTTGCATAATACGTGTCATAAAATCAGTTTAACATTTATTTTTTTATATTATTGCGTGATATGAAGAAATATAACGCATTATAGTTTACAAATAATATTGTAAATTAAAACCTTTATAAGTAGGTTTGACGAAGATAAAAAACATCATTATAGTAAAATGAGAATAGGCATACCGAAAGAAAATATTTTCGAAGAAAAACGGGTAGCTCTTGCTCCGGCGGGTGTGGATACGCTAATAAGAGCGGGTCATACTATTTATATTGAAAGCGGGGCCGGTAATGGAAGTAATTTCAGCGATGAAGAATACGCCCAGGCCAGTGCAACAATTGTTTACAGCCCTGAAGAAGTTTATCACCGGGCAGAAATGGTAGTTAAAGTTTCCACCCTTAGTGAAAAAGAAACAGAGCTTCTTCAGGAGAACCAAATACTTTTTTCTTTTTTACATTTTGCAGTTGGTACGAAAAGTATTATAGAAAAATTGCTTCAAAAAAATGTTACTGCAATTGGTTATGAACTAATTGAAAATGAGACCAGTTTACCTGTTTTGCATTCGATGAGTGAAATTGCAGGGCAGTTATCAATCCAGCTTGCTGAAAGGTATCTTGAAAGTTACACCAAAGGAGGAAGAGGAATTCTTCTTGGTGGAATAACCGGTGTTGCGCCTGCCGCAGTAGTAATCTTAGGTGCAGGCGTAGTGGGAACCACTGCTGCAAGAGCAGCACTCGGAAGGGGAGCGCAAGTAATTGTAATTGATAAAGACTTACACCGGTTACGAAAAATTGATTCTTCTTTCAGGCAAAAAATTACTACAGTTGTTGCTAACCCTTATACTATTTCCAGGGGGGTAAAATTTGCCGATGTTTTGATTGGAGCAGTCCTTAACAGGGGGGAAAAAACGCCGCATTTGGTTACAGAAGAAATGGTAAAAAATATGAAGAAAGGCGCTGTTATAATTGATGTAGCAATCGATCAGGGCGGATGCATAGAAACAAGTCATGTTACAACTATTTCTGATCCTATCTATCATATGCACAATGTAATACATTATTGTGTTCCTAACATGCCGGCGCTTGTTTCAAAAACTGCGAGCTACGGATTAAATAATGCATCACTTGGTTATATCCTGAATATTGCTGATAATGGTTTGGCAAATGCACTTTTGGGAGATGAGGGCTTATCAAAAGGCGTCTGTAGCTACCAGGGNNGTTTGTAGCTACCAGGGATATTGTTCTAATGAAATGATAGCAAATATCTTTAATCTTGAATATAGAAAACTTAGAGTTTTTTTAACTAACTAAATTGAAGACAAAAAAATAGATTTGTCTAAGCGAAGGCAGTATTAGGAATTAAAACTTACCTAACCGGTAAATGATTCCTTTAATTGAAAAAATTATTATATAATTTCGATAATTAATGTCTTTAGCCTCAAAAGGGCTTAATAACAATTTAAATTGGTAAAACATGGCTTCAACTCATCCTTTGAAAACTAAAAATACAGCTCCTTTCAACATACTACATGCGTATAATCAAAAAATTGTATCTGCGGACGAAGCTGTAAAAGTAATTAAATCAGGCGACAAAATTCTCGCCCACTCTAACTGCGCGTTGCCTTTAGTTTTGATAAATGCACTTATGAAAAGGAAAGATGAACTTTATAATGTAGAGATACTTCATGCATTAACTGTCGGCGATCTTCCCTATACCAAGCCTGAAATGGAAGGACATTTCAGGCACAATGCCTTTTTCGTAGGTACAAATGCACGCGAAGCGGTTCGTGAAGGGAGGGCGGATTATATGCCTATTTTCCTTTATGAAACACCGCTGCTATTCTCCAAGGGCGTTATCAATCTAAATGCGGCGTTTATTCATGTATCACCTCCTGATGAACATGGTTTTTGTAGCCTGGGTGTGGAAGTTGGCTTAATAAAAACCGGCGCTGAAAAAGCTAAACTGGTAATTGCGCAGGTTAATAAAAATATGCCCAGAACCTTAGGCGATAGTTTTATCCATATAAGCAAAATAAATTATATCGTTGAAGTAGATGAAGAAATTTCCGAACTTCCTCAGGGAGAAAAGGAAACCTCACCCGAAATAAATGAGATAAATAAAAAAATTGCTTACAATATTGCAGATTTAATTGAAGACGGTTCAACATTACAAATGGGAATTGGAGCTATTCCTGATTTTGTTTTAAAATATCTTTCGGACAGGCGAGCGTTAGGTATCCATTCGGAAATGTTTTCAGACGGCGCAGTTGAGCTTGTGGAGAACGGCATTATTACTAATGAAATGAAAACACTTCACCCGGGGAAAATTGTTGCAGGGTTTGTTTTAGGAACAAAGAAACTTTACAATTTTATTGATAATAACCCGATGATTGAATTTCATAGGCAAGAGTATGTAAATGATCCGTTTGTAATTGCAAAAAATTACAAAATGGTTGCCATAAATTCCGCAATAGAAGTTGATATTACAGGGCAGGTTTGTTCGGACTCAATGGGCCCGAAAATTTACAGCGGCTTCGGTGGGCAGTTGGATTTTATAAGAGGTGCTTCCCGTTCTGAAGGCGGAAAACCTATTATTGCTCTTCCCTCAACAACGAGAGATTTTAAAATTTCCAGGATTGTGCCATTTTTAAAGCAGGGTGCGGGTGTTATCACAACAAGAGGTGATGTTCATTATGTTGTTACTGAGTATGGGTATGTTCAGCTTTTCGGAAAATCCATAAGAGAAAGAGCTAAAGCATTAATCAATATTGCTCATCCGAAATTCAGAGACGATCTTTATAAGTATGCAAAGGAGAATAAGTATTTATAAATAATTTTATTCTTCCCCCAAATAACCTTTGGGATAAATTAAATATTATTTTTACCTTTTTAATAATAACTGCTGTAATCATGATATGAATAATAACTATCTGCTTCCTTAAAAAAGCATTTCAAATAATTACAATTATAAACATATATTTATTTTAAAGATCAATGATAGCTGTTATTGGCGACATTCATGGCTGTTACTATACATTAACGGAACTTGTCGAAAAGATAAATGACAAATATCCTTCAATAAAAATATACAGTGTTGGTGATTTAGTTGACCGTGGAAATTTCAGTTATGAAGTGATTGAATTTGTTAAATCACAGAATATCAGGTTTACACCCGGCAATCATGATTATATGTTTTGCTATTTTATTAGACAATCCGGTAGTCAAATGGCTAATGTATGGTTGTACAATGGGTATGAAAAAACCCTTGCATCGTATAACAGGCATAATGATGAAGTTTCCGCGCATCTGGATTTAATAATGCAAGTGCCTCTTTTTCTTAACTTAAAGGATTGCTTTATCTCTCATGCCGGTATTTCAAAATATTATGAATCAATTTTACCCGAATATTTTCAAAGCGATTTAAGTATTTTGGGAAATATTATCAGGAACGATCTTGAAAAAAGCGAAAGCATTTTATGGACACGCGGCGAACTTCTAAATATAGGCAAACTTCAGGTGGTAGGGCATACAAGGCGTGAAAAAGTTGAGTTTAAGAAAAAAAATAACGTGGTATATATAGATACTTCCGTCTATCTTATGAATAAATTAAGCGCTGTTATTATTGAGGATAATAATATCCTTGATATTCTTTCTGTAGCTACAAAAGCTGAGGATATGAAAAATTCATAGAGCGATATTATTATAACCGGACTTAAAGAACTATGATTGGTAATTCCCATCTCCAGACCGAAACAAAATAAAACGTTATCAGCTAATTTCTTCTTTTGTCAGGTAAACTTTTACTATTGTTTTTTCCCCTTCAATACTATTAATAAACATTTTTCCGTTTATTCTTTCTACAGATCTTCTATCGACGGATAATCCTAATCCAATCCATTCATTATTACGGTTTAATCCTTCATTTTAATAAAGGTACATCTTCAGCATCTTTATTGTCGGCTATCTTGCCATTAGTAATACTAACATAAGCATATAAGTTACTATCAGAATCAAGTAATGTGTGAATTTTTATCGTTTTTTTGTCCGTCTTATATTATGTCCAATCAAAGGGGATCAAACACAAACTAATCGCTGTGGCATTTAAAGGAATATTTTGGATTTAATTTTGATCTTTACCTGCTAAACCCTACCTGATATCGTAAACTTCCAAGCAACTTATAATAGAACTCTTTTCCCTATAGGATAGATTCCCAAAAGGGTTCCCGGTTGCGGTGCTTATTTTGATAATTATTGTTATATTACCAAAGTCCAATTGATTATTTAGACAAATTAGGGCTGGAGAGTTTTAATTGACTTCTGAAGAACTGGATGATCTCCTTAAAGAAGCTTA
>PLNZ01000375.1 GCA_003142915.1 Ignavibacteriales bacterium
ATTCTTTAAATCGGATTTGAGGATATTATCTGATTGCCAGTTCGGTGTCAAAATCAAAGAAGTTAAGCTTTTCCCTATCAAGCATTAGCGTTCTAATTTTTCCCCGTTCCGGCATTTCTCTTGCAGGAATACGGGCTACAAATTGAACTTTATCAATAAAGAAGTATAAGAATATTTCATTCCCCATTGGTTCTACAACCTCAAGCGGAGTATCGATCTTATAATACTTGGGTTTGTAATCCATTGAAGCGGTGTCGTAAATATCCTCAGGACGTATTCCAAGCCAGATATTCTTATTTATATAAGCTTTCAAAGTATCTTCTTGTTTGCCGATAAGCTTAATCGATAAATCATTACCGCTGCTTTTGAATACAACGCCGTTATCCTGTAAAATTTTCCCTTCAATAAAATTCATGGAAGGGCTGCCGATAAAGCCCGCTACAAATTTATTAACCGGCAAGTTATACAGATTAAGCGGAGTATCTACCTGATGTATAACTCCGTCCTTCATAATAACAATTCTGTCACCCATAGTCATGGCTTCGGTTTGGTCGTGGGTTACATAAATCATGGTTGCATTAAGACTATGGTGAAGTTTGGAAATTTGAGTTCTCATCTGCACGCGAAGCTTTGCATCAAGGTTACTTAAAGGTTCATCAAATAAGAATACTTTAGGTTTTCTGACAATGGCTCTTCCAACAGCCACCCTTTGACGCTGTCCGCCGGAAAGAGCTTTTGGTTTCCGTTCAAGATATTCTTCAATTCCCAAAATTTTTGCAGCATCATTTACTCTTATTTTTATTTCTTTCTTATCAAATTTTCTAAGTTTTAGGCCGAATGCCATATTTTCATAAACCGTCATATGCGGGTACAGGGCATAATTCTGAAAGACCATTGCAATATTCCTGTCCTTAGGAGCCACATCATTTACAAGCTTTCCATCGATATACAGCTCGCCTTTGGAAATATCTTCAAGGCCGGCAATCATTCTAAGAGTAGTTGATTTACCGCAGCCGGAAGGGCCCACAAGCACAACAAATTCCCTGTCTTTCACATCAATATTAATTTCTTTAACCGCAATATTTCCCCCTTCATAAACTTTCGATACGTTTTTAAGTTGAACTTCAGCCATTTTTTATCCGCATATTTGTTTTAATTGATTTATAAAATCAGGATTAGATATACCTGCACATTCAAAGTTATCAACTTTTCCGCCGCCTTGCAATATTAGAGATAAGATAGCGAATGCCATTGCAATTCTGTGATCTCCAAAACTTTCAAAAACGGGGGAATAATTTTTAATTTTACCGGAAAAGGCGAAGCCATCTTCATATTCTTCAACTTCAAGTCCGAGAATTTTCAAATTATGGCATACAGCATTAATTCTATCCGTCTCTTTTCCTCTTAACTCGGCGGCGTTTTTTATTTTAAATTCTCCTTCGGCAAAGATACCGGCAATGGATAAAATCGGAATTTCATCAATAATATTGGGAATTATTTCAACCGGTATTTCAATATTATTCAGAGCGCTGCTTCTTACAATTATATCTCCCAGCGCTTCGCCGGAAATAATTCTTTCATTTTCGTTTTCAATTTTTGCGCCCATTCGTTTTAAAACCGTGAGAATGCCGGTCCGGGTTTCATTCAAAGAAACATCTTTTATTCTCAATTCCGAGTTTTTAGAAAGCAATGCAAGAACAATAAAAAATGCGGCAGTGGAAATATCCGAAGGCACAAAATATTCCTTAGGCTCAGGATAGTTTTCTTTCGAGGCATAACTAATCTTACCGTCAGCAGTGATTTCTGTTTTTAATTCAAGCATTTTCTCTGTATGATCTCTTGAAGGTAATTTCTCAATAACGGAAGTGATACCTTCGCAATGAAGTCCTGCCAGCAAAACGGCGCTTTTAACTTGTGCGCTTGCAACGGGAAGCTCATAATTTATAGGTATAATCCTTTCGGAAGGGGAAATTGTAACCGGTAAAGTAAATTTTTCTGTGGCGGAAATTTTCCCTCCCATTGCCGTAAGCGGGAAAATTATTCTTTTCATCGGCCGTTTGGAAAGAGATTCATCACCGGTTATGGTCGATTCAAAATTCTGAGCAATTAATATTCCGCTGATAAGGCGTATTGTAGTCCCAGAATTACCGGCATCTAACGGAGCATTAGGTTTTATGAATTCTTTAAATCCCTTTCCTTTTATTTCGAAAAATTTATTTTTATTACTTACTTCAGCGCCTAATTGTATAAAGCACTTTTGGGATGATTTTACATCCTCGCCGTTGGAAAGGTTATAAATTCTTGAAGTCCCCCTTGCCATGGAAGCAAACATAACCGAACGATGAGAGATTGACTTATCACCCGGCAGTTTTAGTGTACCTTCAACTTTTTCTATTTTATTAAATTCCTGAATCATATTGTTTCACTTCCAACATTACGATTATACGAATTAAAACGAATTTCACGAATTATAATTGTTTGTTAAATACGGCATCGTATATAAATTGGGCTGAGATCCTTCCTCCTAGCGGCGGACAGGTATGATACATATCCGTTGCTGTGCCATCCATCCGGGATTCAGAAAGGGGCTGTTTGGGGGTTCGTTTTGCTATAAATATTCCGCCCCATCCGGGGCTAAAAATAATTTTATAAAAAATCGATATACCACAAATATTCCTTCCCTTGTAAGACTTATAACAGATAGCACATAATATTGTTAACTAAATATATTTTATCTCATATACCAGCTTTGTAATAACTCTTCCATCTCTTCGGAAGAATACTCAGTTTTCTTATACATATTTTTTTTAAAACGCTGTCTGAATGCTTCATACAATACTACTGCGGAAGCCACCGATACATTCAGGCTTTGCACCATCCCGCACATCGGGATTAAAAATTTCTTATCCGCCAATTTTACCGCTTCTTCAGAAACTCCGCGGTGTTCATTGCCTAATACGATCGCCGTTTTCTGTGTTAAGTCCAAATCAAAAAGAGAAACTGCATCACTGCATATTGATGAAGCCAATATTAAGAAGCCTTCAGTGCGCAGGTTATTATAGCATGCTTCAACATCCTTGAACTTTTCTTTCTCAACCCATTTAAATGCCGAGGCAGAAGATTTTTTCCCAATCTTAGGAAATTTCTCAACCGTATAAAGCAAAGAGACTTTTGTAACCCCTACAGCATCGCACGTTCTGAAAATTGCGCTGACATTGTGCGGATCATGAATATTTTCCAATACTATACGTAATGATTTTTGCCGGGCATGAACAACAGAAATAATTTTCTGCTTTCTTTTTTCAGTTTTAAATGCTTCCACTAATTACTTTTATTAAATACAAGTTTGTAAATAATTTTATTTCGTGTTCCCCTTGCTTTATCCAATTTGAATTTATTTATATCGGTTTTTAGATAATAAGCGGCAAGTTCTAAAATTTTATCCATAGCCGTGTTTTCATTATGAGCCCAGCATTCGCATCCTTTAATACTTGGTATCGAGGCGATGCAACCGTCGTCGGTTTTATTTAAAACGATATCTAAAATCATGTTGTAACAATTTTAACACCGGAGCTTGTGCCAATCCTGTCCGCTCCGCTGGCAATCATAGTCTCGGCATCTTTTCTTGTTCTAATACCGCCCGCTGCCTTTACTCCAATAGAATTTCCAACAACGTATTTCATCAATGCAACGTCATTTGCATTAGCTCCCCGAGCGTTAAAACCTGTAGATGTTTTTACAAAATCTGCTCCTGCTTCTTTACAGAGTAAGCAAGCTTTTATTTTTTCATCATCGGTAAGCAGTGAAGTTTCCAGAATCACTTTACATATTGCATTGTTTTTCTTTGCAACAGATACAACCTGGCTAACATCATTAAAAACAAATCCATAATTCCCGCTTTTCAGCATTCCGATATTTATAACCATATCTACTTCACTTGCACCGTTCTTAACTGACTGTTCAGCTTCAAACTTTTTCGCTTCGGTAGTATTTGCGCCAAGCGGAAAACCGATTACGGTACAGACTTTCACACCGCTATTCTTAAGAAGCTCATAACATTGAGATACATAAATAGGATTAACACATACTGAAGCAAAATTGTATTGCTTAGCTTCATCGCAAAGAGAGTTTATCTCGCCGGGTATTGCATCGGGCCTTAGTAATGTATGGTCAATTTTCCCCGCGATATTTTTTTCTGCCGGTTCACTAATCCCGATCCTATCGGAGATGCTTGAAACTGCATGTTCTAAATATTCATGCAATATTTTTTCCACAATTTCCTGTGAAACGATTTGCTCTATAGTTTTATTATCCATTTTGTTCACCATACATTGAATAAGCTTTATATGTGTTTTTTAACAGCATAGCAACCGTCATTAAACCGACTCCCCCGGGTACAGGTGTAATATAAGATGATTTCGGCGCAACATTTTCAAAATCAACATCACCAACAATTCTATATCCCTTAGGCTTTGTTGTATCTTCGATGCGGTTTATTCCTACATCTATTACAACAACTCCATCTTTTACCATACCGGCTTTTACAAAATTCGGACTGCCTATTGCAGCTATTAAAATATCAGCCTGAAGAGTATATTGCGCAAGATTTTTTGCGGCGGAATGACAAATAGTAACCACTGCATTGGCGCCTTCCTTTTTTTGAAGCATTATGTTGGCAATAGGTTTACCGACAAGGTTACTTCTTCCCATAACAACCACATGCCTGCCTTTTGTTTCTATTCTATAGCGAATAAGCAGTTCCTGAATGCCTGCCGGAGTACAAGGTGCAAAAGTATCTTTGCCGATGACCAAATTTCCCACGCTGATTGGATGAAATCCGTCAACATCCTTTTGGGGTGAAATAGCATCGATTATTTTATCTTCATTTATATGTTTCGGCACGGGAAGCTGAACCAATATGCCGTGGTAAGCTTTGTCTTTATTGTATTTTTCAATAAGCGTTAGCAATTCAGCTTCGGAGGTATCGGCGCTTAATTTTTCTATTTTTGACCGCATCCCTATTTCCAAACAAGATTTTGCCTTACTCCTAACATAACTTTCAGATGCAGAATTATCACCGACCAATATTGTTACTAAACCCGGAACATTCTTACCGTTTTTTACAAGTTCTGCAACAGCTTGTTTAAGCTCTTCCTTAATTTCTGCCGCAATTTTTTTACCGTCAATTAGTTCCATCTAAATTTTTTAAATCCTTTCTAAAGACTCTACATATTTAATGCATTATTAATTTAAGCTGCTCCGAATCAGATTGTTCATCTTTAGCCGTAATTTCAATTTCACACGTTTCAGATAAATAATTTTTCAATTTTTGGTCATTAGTTATTTCTTCTTCAAACGGGTTAGAATTCTGCCAGCCGAGTTTTCCTGTTGTTCTGTAATTTTCCAGTCTGCGTAAAACAATTTCACAAAATACCGGATCAATATCAGATGTTAAACATCTTCTTCCGTACCGCTCAGCGGAAAGTAATGTTGCGCCGGAATGTGCAAAAAAATCAACTACAACATCATTCTTAGCGCTGCTTGAGAGCATTATCCTGTCAATGGCTTTTAAGGGTTTCTGTGCGTAACAGCCGTTAACATTTTCTTCCATCCTGTAAAATACCTGCTGAATATCAACCCACACATTACCTGCCCGGATAAATTCAGATTTACTTCTTTCAAAATTTTTGGTTTTTTGCCCATTTATAGTTTTATAATAGCCATTTAGTATTTTAGGTATATCCGTATATTCAGCCTCAATATTAAATACCGGTTTCCCCTTAATGTAATAAAGAAGTTCCTGCCGTATGGACATCCAATTCTTCTGGGTTCCGTACCCGCGCTGATTTCTCATCGTAATAAGACTGCGGGAATTAAATTCAAAATCCCGCATCATAACAATAAAATCTGCAAAAGGCTGAAAATGATTATTCTGGTCAGCGCCAAGCCAGATATAAAAAGATGAATCACCAGAAAGACATCTATTAGTGATGCTTACCCATTTACGGCACCATTCAATAAAATTACTTAAATCCTTCTCTTCAAAAGCGACAAAATTATACGGTGGATCCTGTATTGCGAGCGATGCTCTTTTATCGCCGGTCAGCTTTTCAAGAATAATTCCGTCTGTTGCATCCAGGCACGCTATTTTATGCTTTCCCTGCGGATCGTTCCAAACATCACCGGGTTTAAACCTGCTATATGGAATAAGAAGTTCCCTTAGCCTAACATCGTTATCAATTCTTGGTAAGGGGAAATTTTTCATAATAATGAACCTAAACTAAACTTTAATCAATTTTCTTTATAAAATCAGGAAAAGTAATTTTTTCAAGTTCCAATGTTTTCCCGGTTTCGGTATTAATCTTAAAATATATTCCGCATAAATGAGAGTCATTTTCAGCAGTTTCATACTTTTGCGGCGTCTGGAAGATAAACCGGTTTATTGCAGCCTGTGTTTTCATTCCTATAACGGAATCATAGGGTCCAGTCATACCTACATCGGTAATATAACCCGTTCCGTTTGGAAAAATTCTTTCGTCGGAAGTTTGAACATGCGTATGGGTTCCCACCATAGCGCTAATCTTACCGTCAAGATAATTTATCATTGCAATTTTTTCTGCCGTCGCTTCTGCATGAAAATCCATGAAAATAATATTTGTTTCGCTTTTTAATTTTGAAAGCACCCAGTCGGCAGATTTAAATGGACAGTCTATAGTAGCCATAAAAGTCCTGCCCTGCATATTTATAACTGCAACCTTCCCTTTAGGATTTTCTGCTACAAAATAGCCGTTTCCGTATGCACCTTTAGGATAATTAAGCGGACGCAGAGCACGCGGTTCTTTTTTCAGATAGTCTTGCGATTGATATTTATCCCAAGTATGATTTCCACCTGTAATAACCTGAACTCCCAGATCAAGAAGAATTTTCCCTTCTTTTTCCGTACATCCTTTGCCGTCCGAGGAGTTTTCTCCGTTGGCAATTACAATATCGGCTTTGTATTTCTGAATTAAACTGGGTAGCCAAATCTGAACCAAATCCATACCCGGTTTTCCCACAATATCACCTATAAAAAGCAAATTTAATGAAGCCATATTATTCCTAATTAATGCAGTCAATATATCTAAAATCGAATAAAAATAAAAAGGAAACCCTTCATTATGAGTACTTGAACCTTTTAACCTTCACCTTTTCACTCGTCCTGAGGTAAACGCTTTTGATTTTTGTATTATTTGACGAAGCAGGCTTGAATGTAAAAGTCTCTTGATCTTTTAATTTTTGAATTATTTCAGTCTTTAAATTTTGATTCATGCTTTAAAACTTTGAATCTTTTTCATTTTAATAATAGATTTACGTTATGATAATAGAAGATATTTCCATTTTACCGATAGAAGAAGCAGATTATTGTATTGTTGACGTAGAAACTACAGGTTTATCCCCAAGACACAACGGTGTCATAGAAATCGGTCTTGTAAGGGTTTCAGGGTTAAAGATAATTGATACCTACAGCTCATTTATAAACCCGGGTAAAGACATACCATATTTTATAACCCAGTTAACCGGGATAACAAATGAAGATGTGTATGATGCACCTTTCTTTGAAGATATTGCCGACGAAATTACGGAATTTATAGGCAGCAATATTTTGGCTGCTCATAATCTTTCTTTTGACAGCAGTTTCTTAAAAAAGGAATTCATATACTGCGGTAAGGAACCGCTTAATAATTTAGGCTTATGCACCCTAAAATTATCCCGCCGCATATACCCGATGCTTAGAAGTAAATCACTTGGAGTAGTGTGCAAACACTTAGGACTTAAAAACAGCGGCGCTCACCGCGCTCTTAGCGACTCCGAAGTGACCGCAAAACTCCTTATTAAATTAATTAAGGAAGTTAAAAATTTTAATATCAGGTATGTTAATGAGTTAATTAGCTACCAGTCCGCCCCGAAAGGTTACCAGCAGCAAATCAACTATAAGAAGAAGCTGGGCGAAGATATATCCGCCATGCCCGATGCTCCCGGCATTTATTATTTTCTAAATGCGAAGAATGAAATAATATATATAGGTAAGGCGAGGTCTTTAAAGAACAGGGTAAAATCTTATTTTCTGCAGACGGCACCGAGAAAAGCAAAAAAAATTATTAAGCAGTCTTCGCATTTGAAAATTGAATTAACCAACACAGAGCTTACTGCACTTTTAATGGAAGCTGAGTTGATAAAAATTGTAAGTCCACGGCACAATGTAATGCTAAGAGAATACGGTAATAAATATTTTTTAAGAATAACCACTACACACACATTTCCTGCAGTTGAAATATGCAATCATTTTGATTTTGACGGGAATGATTACTTCGGGTTATTCATTTCGAGGAAAAAAGCCGTTGCCGTACAGGAAATGATATTGAAGACTTTCTTAATAAGAGAATGCGGGGACAGTGAGTATGATAAAGGAAAGACGTGCTTTCTCGCCGAAATAGAAAGATGCACTGCACCATGCGTGAATAAAGATAAATCAACTTATTTTGACGAACTGGAAAAAGTTTATGAGTTTCTTTATGGCAAGAATCAGTTTGCCCTAAACAGACTTCTAAATAAAATGAAGGAGTATTCTATTAAAGAGAAGTATGAAAAAGCAGCGGAAGTAAAAGAAATAATTGATATGATACTTTCACAAACACATAAAACATCACTTCTTGCGGAGCCGGTAAACTCCGCCAAAGTGCTTTTTGAAGTAAGCGAGACTTTTGCAAAAGATTATGTGCTTATGATTGCAGGAAAAATTTTTATTAAGAAATACGCCATTAACGATAAAGATTATTTTGAAGAAGCCCTTGATGATTACTTTTCCGGCACAATAAATTTAGACATTCTCCCTAATGAAGAAGACCTTGAAAAGATGAAAATCACTTTAAACTGGCTTATAAAGAACCGTAACAAAGTAAGAACATTCTATCTTAAAGACTTTACAAGCAAAGAGGAATTGTACATAAATCTTTCGAGCTTTAACACACAAAACAATCCGCCTGAAGCCTCTACATTTAATATAAAAAATTTTATTACTGTGGAAGAAATTGTCTGAACTCAGCCTAAGCTTGCCTTCCGGCGGGAAGGGCTGACAGGTTTGATTTTTTACCTACAAAAACAATTATCGTAGGACTATTTAATTGAGGCGATAATGTATTCTGAAAAAGCGCTATTTGCAAAGTCGTTTCTTCAAGCTTTCCAAGGGAGCCTAAAGGTTTTGTTTTTCATTTATCTTTTTCTGTATTTTACCTTTTAATTCAGGTGAAACTTTTAAAATTTTAAATTCCATTTTTATTTTACCTCAAGTTTATATTAATACATGAGTTAATATGTAAAAAGTTTTTCTATCCCGGTATTAAATCGCAATACCTGAAGGA
>PLNZ01000059.1 GCA_003142915.1 Ignavibacteriales bacterium
GTCATAGAAGTTTCGTGTTTCAAAAGGAAGATTTTCATCTCTTGTAAATGAAAAAAAAGACGATTCTATATTTAATTTTATTTCGGGCAATTGTTTTTCGGTTGGGATTTTTTCTGAATTATCTTCATCCTTGTTAGAAATTAAATTATTGTTAATAATTTGTTGAGCATCAGGGAGTATAGATTCCGAATCTGTGGAATATTCTTTTAACTTTTCTTTTTCTTCATAAATTCTGAACAAAACTTTTTTATAAAACCTAATTTCATTATTTTCATCTTTAGTACATTCAAATATAATGTCCATGGTGCTGATAATTCTCTTACAATCACTATAAATAACATTAAATCCGGTTATAATTTCCTCCTCTTGTTTTTNNAGAAGTATTCCAAGAATAATTGAAATAGGAGTTTTAATTTCCTTTAAGAAATCATTCAAAAAAACCCTATCGAGTAAATTTAATTTAACTTTAGAAGTTTCAGTTTTTATTTCAGATATATCTATTAACAACTCAGTTGTATTTAATAACTTGACACATTGTTGTTTTAATATTTCTAAATAAGTAGTACTATTAACAATTCCATTTGATTCTAGTCTTTTGATTAGATTTTGAACAAAACCTACAATAGCATTGAAAGGATTTCGGATTTCAAGGGAGATTAGTTTTAGAAATTCAAATTTTATTTCATTTGAACTTTTTATCTCATTAGTAGCTTCCGCTAATGAATTTTCCAATAATTTTATTTGAGTTATATCCTCTTTAAGAGCAAGGAAATGAGTAATCTTATTGTTGAAATCCATTATAGGATAAATTGTTGAATATTNNCATTCGTTGCCTTCTGAAATTGTCTCCCAAAGTTTTTTATGTTTTTCCGGATTAGTTTCATCAGATTTCAAAATCCTTGGATTTTTCCCTTTGACTTCAGAAAACGAATAATCTGTACGATTTTCAAATACTTTATTTACGTAAACTATATTACCATCGGGTTCTGTTATTACAACAGAACAGGCATTATCTTTTAGAATATCGATTAGTTCGGATAATTGATTATTTAAAAAAGCTATCGGACGATAATTGTCAATCTGGTTATTCAATTATTATATTCCTATAATTTTTAATTAACTAAAAAAAATGCTTTAACTCTTTGTATATGAAAATATATCTATATAGTAATTTTAATATATGCACTATGTTTTGGATGTGGACATGAATTAAAACAGAGACCCACATCAAATATAACATTACATCTTTATATGCAGATAGAATTTTAATATTATTATTATTATTAAATCCTATCCCGAAATAAAAAGTTCATAAAAAGTATTTTTATTAAAAAATACTTTTTAAGGCAGCAGATTTACCACATTTATAATGGTTTTGAGATATTTGAAGTGAAAACAGGGACACTTTTAGGACATCACTTATTAAAAAGGTTAATTATAGGCTGAAAACGCATAATATTACCCTCCCGCGAAAATTCTATTTCCGCCATATAAAAATATGGTTTTAGTTCTAAATCCCGGCTGTGTGACACTTATTAGCATACTTTGGCATGAAATATCACAGCTAATTAAGTTGGACTTAACGGAATCTTAACTATAAAGGTAGTTCCTTTATTCAAAATGTATTAATTAATCGGTGTTTATCATAAAGAATGAGTATAATCTAATTTAGAATATATCGGCAGATTATTTAACAAAAAGTATTAGTTCTTTTTTCATCCCTTCGCTCTATTTCAAAATTCAAAATATCCTATTACATTCTTTCTATACAAATATTAAAAAAATAATTAATAAGGGTTATTTAATAATGAACAATGTAAATAAACATAATTGTTCAAATAATTAACCTTTTAACTAACTACATGGAGGTTTTAATGAAAACCTATACAAAAGATCCAACATATTTATTAAACAGCTGGATATACTTTCTCGGGATGATGATTACGATAGCTTTAATAATACCGGTCGAAGTCATGTCACAATCACCGGCTCGCGTGAATCTTGGAACGGCTGGCGATTTCGTAATTTTAGCTAAGACCGGAGTTTCAGTAACAGGAGCAGCCAATATTACTGGAGATATCGGGATTAGTCCTGCCGCAGCCAGTTTTATAACCGGATTTGGCTTAATTGCAGATGCCTCGAATACATTTTCGAAATCATCTTTAGTCACTGGAGATTTATATGCTGCCGATTATACTGACCCAACTCCTGCAAAAATGACTACTGCTATTGGCGATATGCAAACAGCATACACTAACGCTGCCGGACGACCATCACCTGATTATTCCGAACTATACACCGGAGATATTACCGGAAGAACTCTTACACCAGGTCTTTACAAGTGGTCTACCGGAGTCCTCATATCAGCAGCCGGAGTCACTATTTCAGGCACAGCAACCGATATCTGGATCTTCCAGATAGCCCAAAATTTAACAGTAGCTAACGGGGCGATGGTAACTTTAAGCGGAGGCGCGATTGCTTCCAACATCTTCTGGCAAGTCGCCGGTCAAGTTGCCCTTGGAACGACGTCTGCAATGAATGGAATCATTTTATGTCAAACAGGAATTGCAATGAGTACCGGCGCAGCGCTCAACGGTAGAGCATTAGCACAGACGGCAGTAACATTAGATGCCAATTCCGTTACAGCCCCGGCGGCAATTATAACTGCAGTCAAGAATAGTTTAACACCTCAAAAATTTGCACTCTTGCAGAACTATCCAAATCCATTCAATCCATCCACAAGAATTCAATATATTCTGGAAAAAGCAACGCAGGTATCTCTTAAGGTCTACAATTTGATTGGTCAGGAAGTTGCCACACTAGTAAACAGTCGTCAGGAAGCCGGCAGCTACAACATTGCGTTTGGCGCAAGTAATGGAATATTACGTCTCTCTAGCGGTGTGTATTTCTACCGTCTTGAAGCAGGGTCATTCATTTCAACGAAAAAGTTCGTCCTTTTGAAGTAAGCAATATTTAGTGAATTTATGCAAAACAAGAATTACAAGCTGTCTTAAAAGGGCAGCTTTTTTTATGTGAAAAGATTAAAAAGGTTTTATCGTCACTTGTTACTTTTCCTCTTAGGTAGTTCAAATGTAAACTTGCTTCCTTTACCGAATTCGCTTTCCACCCAGATTTTCCCTTCATTTTTTTCTATAAAATCTTTACAAATTATTAACCCCAGTCCGGTACCCTCTTCCCCTTTGGTTCCACGAGTTGAAAACAAATGATCTATCCTAAAGAGTTTGCCAATATCTTCAGTAAGTATACCGGTACCATTATCAATAACAGTTATCCTCACGTAACCATCCGACTCAAAAGCTTCTATATTTATTTTACCTTTATCTCCTGTAAACTTAATTGCATTAGCAAGTAAATTTCTTAACACTATTTCGATCATATTCCTGTCGGCTTTAACAAAGATATTATTTTTAACTGAAGATGTAATTGTTATATTTTTTAATGCGGCGTTTTGTTCTAAGTGTTTAATGCTCTCAATGACTATT
>PLNZ01000064.1 GCA_003142915.1 Ignavibacteriales bacterium
GTCTCGCTATTACTGAAGTAAAGAATATGGATGTAGAAGCGCTTCTGGAAAAAATACAGAATGAGCTGTTTACTATAGGCTCTAACCTTGCAGCGCCTGGTATTGTAAATGATAGTAGCCGGATAATTCCACAAGTTACTGAAGGCTTTATTAAAGACGCCGAAATTGCTATTGATAAGTATGAAGAGAAGCTGGTGCCGTTAAAGAATTTTATTCTCCCCGGCGGGTCAAAAGGGGCAGCTCTTCTGCATGTGTGCAGAACAATCTGTAGGCGTGCCGAAAGGAAGGTTGTGGAATTAAAAAGTAAGGAGATTGTTAACGATAATATAGTTATATTTCTCAACAGGCTTTCTGATTTGTTCTTTGTTTTAGCCCGGCATGAAAACATGATCTCAAATGTTCCTGATATAAAATGGAACATAAATAAATAAGTTAATGTCTAATTGCTAAATCCTTTTTGTTAAAATCCCCTCTTGGATATGTTGCTATGTGTGAGGGGTGAATGTCTGTTCCTTTGGTAGGTGGGTTAATAACGGATGATATTGTATATATATCTTCCATATTGTTCAAAATATTATACTCCGGGGGTGAATTTTGGTTTCGACGGGGTTATAGAGTCATGGGACTGCGCACCGTGTTCCCCGAATACACGTTAATGAATTGGGAACAAAAATATAACTGGCGAATATAATTACGCCCTAGCTGCCTAATTAAACGGTAGCCGTTCATTGAATTTTCGCGTACCGGGGTTCAAATGAGCGTCGTTTAGGTACGATAGCTGATTCTATCGCCCTTATAGATGATGCGAAATCTTTAATGGGCAGGCTTAAAGTGATCCTTGTTTGTTTGGTAGCTTTAAGTCAAAAACAAAAACAAACTATGTGTGTAGACGTTCTATGGTGCTGAACTTCGGACGCGGGTTCGACTCCCGCCACCTCCACAAATTGCCTTATTATATAAGGACTTATAGATATTGCTTACAATATGCTTACGCTAATTGCATCTGAAAGAGATAAAAAAGATAAATTTTTTGAATAATAGAAGCGGGAGAAAGTTCAATTTTTAATTTTTAAGGTTGGTTGCAAATTGTACTTTTTAAATTCATTCATTATAATTTCTTTAACTAATTCTACATTATCCGGTATTGTTAAAATTGAATCATGAATTGTAAGTATAAATATGTTTTTATTTGCTAATCTTGGTACAATTGAGTTTATCATAATATCGGCTTCGATTCTTTGAAGTTGTATCGCCAAATCTTTGTAATTCACTTTTTTATAATAAGAAATAATATCCGCCACGCCTGGAAACAATTTTTTGAAGTGTTCTCGTTCTTCATTCTCATTTTCTTTACTGTAAAATACTTTACTGAAAAACCGGACTTTGAAAAGCGATCTGTCTTCATAAATACCGAATTCTTCCATTAAATATTCATAAAACTTTCCTTGTTCTGTTAATTCTTTGTAAAATCTTAAATCAGAATTTTGTGGAACATAAGGGAGGATTATTCCACAATAATTGGTATATCTGAATAAATACCTGGATATAAGAATATTAAATAATAAAGGTTGTGAATTAGAAATGTCAATTTCAACTAATTTTTGATTATTGAATTTAAGAAAAGGTCGAAAATTTTTTGAAAGATTTGTGATATTGTTATGGACTCTTCCGGCTGTTTTATCTACAACAAAAAACCAATCCTTAAAATGAATCATATCAATTGAGCAATTCCAGGAATTATATTGTTCAAAATCCAAATTTGATTTATTTAGTAAATCTTTTGCAGCTTCATAATCAATTTCGATTTGTTCTAAACAGCTAAAAATGTATTTATGAGGGATTTCAGAAATTTTTTTCTTTTGCACAGATTTATAATTCCAATAATTTGAAACAATTTTTTCATCTTCAATTTTGATCTGTTTAGTTTTAACATTGCGGAAATTCTCTGTTAGGCGGTACGCTTTAAATTTTTCTTTCAAAATGTAATGGTTATCGGTTTCTATGATGTGCATATTAATTAAATCCTGAAGATAATCTTTATAGCGTCCATTAATAATATTTTTAAGAAAAATACTATTTAGCTGAATGAATGAAGCGGAATCCTTTCTTTTATCGAAGATCCTACCATAAAAAATAAATGTAATTAAAAAGTAATATTTATCTCTATGCTTTTCGGAAATCAAATTTAAATTCGCCGGAATATAACCAAGCATCGGTTTCATCTTAACTCCCGGAGTTTTTTATAATTCCCGGCTTCCTCAAGTACGTTAGCTATTTCGGCTCTGGAAAAGAAAATTCTTTTGCCTAATTTTTTAAAGGGAATTCTACCTTGCGACTTCCATTGGTTTAAGCAGCTTGCAGAAATATTGAGTAGCTCACAAGTCTCTTTGAAGGTCATCAATTCTTTTTCCTGTTTAGTCTCTAATGCCTGCTTCACAGCATTGGTAATTATATTTTGTAGTTCATCTTTGGATAACGAAAAAAATATAAGCTGCTCGTTCATTTTGTTCTCTGATTTTACGTTTAAAAACCTTAGTTTTTACAAAAGTGGCATCTAACCATTACTTTGTTGTTTTTTGAAAAATAAGTCATTGTTTTATAAATACTTACAATATGCATTTTTCTTACATTCAACTAAATAGCTTTCCTTAATTTTCGTACACTTAATTTTGTCTGCACTTTTTTTCTGACCTTCTTACATTCACCGCAATATTTTTCTTTTGTACTGCCGGTAAAAGGCTGTAAACATCTTTTGCAAGTTCTTATAAGATCCACTGTCGAAAGTTGTCTTTCTTTTCTGTATCGATACTGTAAATCGGGATTTAATGGAAGGACACTATTTTCAAAATATTTGCAGCGAACCGGTTCTTTATTGTCACAAAAGAATACACAACTTTTGTCCAGCAAGCAGCAGTAATTTTGAATTTTATTAAGTTCACCGAAATGATTTGTACATTCATTATTGACAAGCTGTTTAATAGTCATTTTATTTCCCTCTCTAAGATTTTCACGGCATAACCTTTTAGTAGAAGGTTAGCTGCTTTTTTGTTCAAACTAAAAAACCCTTGCATGAGTGTTGAGCGGACACTTCATTAAGCAAGGGTTAATTAGTCGAACAAAATTCTTATTTAATGTGTCCGCTCAGGACTAAAAATTATGATAGGTAATTAAAG
>PLNZ01000319.1 GCA_003142915.1 Ignavibacteriales bacterium
ATTTTGCAGGTATAGCTTTGAATTGATAGTTGTAATTGTGAGTTTGCCTTTTGCTTTAGCAGCATATATGATCCTATGGGATGTGATTGATTTCTTCGGAAGATAATGAGACAATTCTTTCGGCAGACATATCTATCGATACTGTAAAAGAACTTCAGTCGAAGCTTCCATTTTCAGATGATATTTTTTTGATTTAATATTATCTTTTATTATTGTGAAAATTGAAGAGAATAAAACAATTTTCACAATAATAAAAAATATTTTAGGTTTCTTAGCGTTTTAATCTTGATAATTTGCTAAAATTTTTTAAATTGCCTAAAATATTTTATAATATTATTCCGCAATCCTTATATTATAATGAAATTTGATTATAAAAACGGGATTTAATGGTATCTTTATACATTTTTAAGCATTTGTATGCCAATACAGTTGTGAAGGAGTGAATTTAAAATGAATACTAATATTAATAGAGAAGGGGAGGTAAATAATTATAGTTTTCCTGTTCAAAATCAAGGTATGTATAATTCTGCATTCGAGCATGATGCATGCGGTATGGGTTTCGTAGCCGATGTTAAAGGAAGAAAATCCCGCTCTATAATTGATAAAGGACTTGCCATATTAAAAAACCTTGAACATCGCGGTGCAGTAGGCGCCGATCCTAATACAGGCGACGGCGCGGGTATTTTAATTCAGATGCCGGATGAATTTATTCGTAAAGCGGCTTCGGAGAAAAAAATCAAACTTCCTGCAGCAGGCAAGTATGGTGTCGGAATGATGTTCCTTCCGCAAGATTCTATAATGCGCAAGGCAATTGAAAATATTGTTGAGAAAATTGTAATTGATGAAAACCAGAAATTTCTCGGCTGGCGTGATGTTCCTGTTAACCCCCGCGTTCCCGGGGAAGGCGCTAAAAGGACGCAGCCGTTTATACGTCAATGTTTTATAGGCGCAGACGAAAGCATTGCAACGCAGGATGAATTTGAAAGAAAACTTTATTTAATTAGAAGAATTATTGATCACCGTATTCGTGCCGAATTAAAAAGCGATAGAGGCAAATATTCTGTTCCGTCTTTTTCAAGCAATGTATTAATATACAAAGGAATGCTTCTTGCGCCGCAGGTAACCGATTTTTATAAAGACTTGAACGATAAGGATATGAAATCAGCAATGGCAATGATTCATTTGCGCTTTTCGACCAATACATTCCCTACTTGGGACCTTGCGCATCCTTTCAGAATGATTGCCCATAACGGAGAGATAAATACGCTTCGTGGAAATAAGAACTGGATGGCTGCACGCCAGGCTGTAATGGAATCGCCCTATTTCGGTAAAGATCTAAGAAGAATGCTTCCAATTATTATGGAGGGACAAAGTGATTCTGCGACATTTGATTCTGTTCTTGAGCTTCTTGTTATGTGCGGCAGAAGTCTGCCGCATGCAATGATGATGATGATTCCCGAAGCATGGTCGAAGAATGATTTAATGGATCCGGATAGAAGAGCTTTTTATGAATACCACGCAACAATGATGGAACCGTGGGATGGTCCGGCGGCGGTTGTCTTTACAGATGGTAATATTATCGGAGCCACGCTTGACCGTAACGGTTTGCGTCCCTCAAGATATGTTGTCACTAAGGATGGTCTTGTTGTACTTACTTCCGAAGCAGGTACATTAAGCGTGGATGCGGAGAACGTTGCAAAAAAAGGGAAGCTTCAGCCAGGCCGTATGTTTATACTTGATCTGAAGCAGGGAAGGATTATTGAAGATGAAGAAGTCAAAAAAGAAATCGTAACACGGAAACCATACCGCAAATGGGTTAATGATAATATGATAAAGCTTTCTCATTTGCCCCAGCCAGATAATATTTATAATGCCGATTTTGAGACGCTTCATATACGCCAAAGAATTTTCGGATACACCAAAGAAGATCTTTCCCAGGTAATGCTTCCAATGGCTTTGAATGGACAGGAAGCTACCGGTTCCATGGGTTCGGATGCATCGCTGGCGGTCTTGTCTGAAAAGCCGCAGATATTATTCAGGTATTTCAAGCAGTTATTTGCGCAGGTTACTAATCCTCCTATAGATTCCATAAGGGAAGAGTTGGTAATGGAGCTTACTACCTATGTAGGGCCTGAACAGAATTTACTGGCAGAGACGCCTCTGCATGCCCACAGGCTTGAACTTGAACATCCTTTGCTTTCAAACTCGCAGCTTGAGAAAATCAGGAACATAGCAAAAGGACATTTCAAATCAATCACTATTCCGCTGCTTTTCAATCCGGGTGTAAGGCATAATATGCGGGAAAGGCTGGACCAAATTTGTACTGAGGCGGTTGAAGCTGTTAAATCCGGTATTTCATTAATAATCTTATCCGATAAAGGATTGGATAGAAGCTGTGCCGCTATACCAAGCCTGCTGGCGACTTCAGGCGTACATCATGCTTTGTTAAGAGCCGGTTTAAGAACCAGAACGGGTATTATTGTTGAAAGCGGCGAACCGAGGGAAGTACATCATTTTGCTTTGCTATGCGGTTACGGCGCTAATGCTATAAATCCTTATGTAGCTTATGAAACTCTGGCTTATCTGACAGAAAAAGGATTTCTACCGGATATAAAAGATTATAAGGTTGCAAGAGATAACTTTGTTAAAGCAGTAAGCAAAGGCTTGTACAAAATTTTCAGTAAAATGGGTATTAGTACATTGCAGTCATATTGCGGCGCTCAGATCTTTGAGGCAGTCGGTTTGGATACTGAAATAGTTGAAAACTATTTTACAGGTACTCCTACATGCATTGAAGGCTTAAGCCTTGAGATGCTTGAGGAAGAAACTATAAAGAGACATGAACATGCACTTGATCCTCAGATAGACCAAAGCACTCTTGATGTCGGAGGTTTATATCAATACAGGAGAGACGGTGAGATACATCTCTGGAACCCGTTAACAATTTCAAAGCTTCAGCAAAGCACAAGCAGAAGCGATTATAAAACTTTTAAAGAATATTCGGAACTAATAAATAATCAGGACAAAAAGAGAGTTACTCTTAGAAGCTTATATGAATTAGATACGACCGGTACTCCTATTCCTATTGAAGAAGTGGAACCTGCTAAAGATATTGTAAAAAGATTTTCTACCGGCGCTATGAGCTTCGGCTCTATATCAAGGGAAGCACATACTTCGCTGGCAATAGCAATGAACAGGCTTGGCGGTAAATCAAATACCGGTGAAGGCGGGGAAGATGCGGAACGATTTATACCTCTCGAAAACGGCGACAGTATGCGTTCGGCAATTAAACAGGTTGCTTCTGCAAGGTTTGGCGTTACGGCTAATTACCTGGTAAATGCAGATGAACTTCAGATAAAAATGGCGCAGGGCGCTAAACCGGGTGAAGGCGGGCAGCTTCCCGGGTTTAAAGTGGATAAGATTATCGGAAGGATCCGCCATAGCATACCCGGAGTTACACTGATTAGTCCTCCTCCACACCATGATATTTATTCAATTGAAGATTTAAAGCAGTTGATCTTCGATTTAAAGAATATTAATCCTACAGCAAGAATAAGTGTAAAACTTGTTTCAGAGGTCGGAGTAGGAACGATTGCGGCGGGTGTTGCTAAAGCTCATGCAGATCATATCCTGATAAGCGGGCATGACGGCGGTACGGGCGCAAGCCCGATTTCATCAATTCAATATGCAGGCTCTCCGTGGGAACTTGGATTAAGCGAAGCTCACCAGACTCTTGTTTTGAACGGCTTGAGAGATCGTGTATATGTTGCTGTTGACGGACAAATGAAGACAGGCCGCGATGTTGTTATTGCCGCTTTGCTTGGTGCGGAAGAATTTGGATTTGCAACAGCACCTCTTGTTACACAAGGCTGTATTCTGATGAGGAAGTGTCATCTTAATACATGCCCTACGGGAATTGCAACACAAGATCCCGAATTAAGAAAGGAATTTACCGGTAAGCCTGAATATGTGATTAATTTCATGTTTTACATTGCAGAAGAAGTTAGAGAAATGATGGCTTCTTTGGGATTTAGAACTGTAAGCGAAATGATCGGACACACTGAAAAGATTATTCCTACCCGGTTAAGTGATCATTTTAAGGCACGCGGGCTTGATCTTACAAAACCATTATTTAAAGCAACTCCTTTGTACAAAACTGATTCGCACAGAACAAGAGAACAGGATCATGGTTTACAAAATCAACTTGATCATGAATTTATAAAACTTTCCCAGCCTGCTTTAGAAAGTGGAACTCCCGTCAGCATTAAAACGAGAATTAGAAATATTAATCGTACTGTCGGAGCTATGCTTTCCGGCGAGGTTGCAAAACACTACGGCGATAAGGGCCTGCCTGACCGAACAATTAAAATTGAATTAAGAGGAACAGCCGGACAGAGCTTTGGAACATTTTTAGCGCGCGGTATAGAAATGAACCTGACCGGCGAATCTAATGATTACACAGGTAAGGGATTATCCGGCGGCAGGTTAATTGTAAAGGTTCCGCCGGAAGTTACGTTTGATCCGGCAGAGAACATTATAATCGGCAA
>PLNZ01000073.1 GCA_003142915.1 Ignavibacteriales bacterium
AATTGTACGGGAAAATTTTAATTTCAGAAGACAAAGGATTATCAAATCCTGCGTTCAATCAGAAATCTCCTTATATTGAATTGATTGACGGAAAAAATAAATATTTATTGCAGCATAAAGGAATAGTGAGGTAAATGAAATGATAAAAAATAAATTTTCTTTTCTGCTCGTTTTATTTACCGCTTTCGTCTTAAATCAGGCAGTATCTGCTCAATCGGATTATGATAAAACACAGAATTTTAAGAACCGTTATAAACAACTGGAAGACGCTATAAAAAATGCCGCTTCCATTGATGAATGTAATGTCATAAGTGAAAATATCGTAAAATTAAAAGAGGATTTCACAGATGATATCCAACTGCTCGATAAAAGTCTGTACCCTGACAATTATGAATCATCTTTCAGTAGAATAGAGCGTGCCTTGGAAATACGTAAAGGCGACTTTAACCAGATTGTTGATCTTAGAACAGAAGTAGGTTCACTCAAAGATAAAGTTTCGGAAATTAGTCAGACTAATGCCGGTTTGTTAGTTCAAATAAAACAGATAAACATTAAAGTGACAAAAGATGCCCAGACAATTGCATCATTGCAGAAATTAGTTTCACAATTAAAAGCCAATATCGCCCAACGGGATGAACTTGTAAGAGGAATTGTTGATAGTTTGCTGGAGCAGTTTGTAAAAACCCCAAGTACACTTAACGAAGCAGAGAAACAAGCCATCTTCAAAAAAGTTGATAATGGAAATCTTTTCTTTAATATAGAACGTACAATCAGCGATAACGTTCAGTATATGAAAGTCACGCAAATTACTCCGGATGATCTTTCAAAAATGAAAGCACAGTACAAAGACTTCAATAAAGTATGGCGTCAAATCGGTCCAAAGCTTTCAGAAATTTATCTTGACAAAAAAGATAAATCAATGCAGATTGCTAATATTGATAATATGTTCGGCGAGTGGAGTTCACGGATTGATGATGAAATGTGGGGACAAATCAATAAACTTTTTCGCGAGAAAAAACTTGCAGTGCTTCCATTTAAAAGCGGAGATCAATTCTACACAAGCGTTAATTCATTTATTGATGATGAAATAAAAAATCTTAATGTTAAAAGCAGAGCGGAATCCAAAATTACTTTTCACACATTTGCCGACAGCGTTTACTTTAAAACTATTCAACCTGTGTGGATTCCAATATTAGTTGAAAACAAAATGATGTCTATGGGAAATAAAGATTCAATTGAAAAAAGAATCGGTATTTGGAAAGATAAGGTAGCGCCGGCAAAGACCAATGTGATTTATATTGGGTTAGGCGCAGTTATTTTTATCCTTATTGTTCTGTTGATTCTTAAAGGTAAAAAGAAGAAGGTTGTAATTGTTCAGGAACCTCCAAAGGCAGAATAATAAGAGATTATTAATAAATTATTTTAGTTTTATATATAAGGGAATCCCGCATTTAGCGTGATTCCCTTTTTCCTTAATAAATAGGTATTACTTTTTTACGGTATGATCCCACGTAGAATTTTTTCCCGCTAAATATTTTATGAACATAAGAATTTATTTCGATTAATCCGGAGGTGCTTACTGTTTTATTAAATTCCTCCAAAGAAACGAGTTTTATAATGGAATTAAGAAGTTTTATTGATTCATATTCAGTATATGAAATTGGACTCGCTGATTTATCGGGCAGTTGAAGAACAACAATTAAAATTCCATGTGGTTTTAGCCAATTAGATATTTTCGATAGTAATTTATCAACATCTACATATTCAAAAATCAAAGCGGCATGAATAAGGTCGAATGCCGAATCGGCAAGTTCAAGTTCGTTTAAATCCGCGCATATGAGATTCAAATTTTGCACATCCTCAATGAACCAGGCTTTGCATTCGGCAAGATAAGCTAAATTAATATCTATGCCGACAACCTTACCAATACAGCGGCTTATTAACTGTTCGAAACCATAACCGGCTGTGCATCCAAGAATGCCGATTGAATCAGGCATATATTCATCTAATGCATTCGCGAAAATATCACTCAATAATTGAAGCTGAGCAACATTTGGAGACGACATATGTTTTTCATAATCATCGGCTGGTATTCGAAGCCATGGATTATCAGATTTCATATATTAAATATTCCGGTTAATATTTACTTTTTCATTTAATCTGTTGTGTAAATAGTTTTACTCTTTTTTTCTTCCCCAATTTTCATTTGGTGATGGACCCATTTCAAAAATAAGTTTACCACCGTTCACTAAATCGTTATGAGATAAAATCGGTTTGTTCAAATATTGTCCATTAAGTTTTGCTGATTGAATATAAATATTTTTTTAGGAATTGTTCCTTGCTTCAATTGTGAATTTATTTCCATTATAATATTTGGAGTCGAGATGAATAGTTATTTTGTTAAACAACGGGCTGCTTAAATCATAATATGGATTAACCGAACAGCCACCGTCCATTTCAAATAATCCCATCGAAAGCAATACAAAATATGAACTTAACTGACCTTCATCTTCTTCCCCCACCCAGCCTATATAAGGAGAAGTATCATAGAAGTTATCCAGAACATTTCTTGAATACTTTTGAGTAAGCCAGGGTTTGCCTGAATAATTAAAAAGGAATGGCGTTTCAAGACTCGGTTCATTTCCAAGATCGAAATATTTTTTTTGGAATCCCTCTTCAACCAAAGAATTAAACTTCTCTTTTCCAATTAAATTGATTAATCCAGGTACATCCTGCGGGACAAAAAAAGTATAAATCCAGGCATTGCCTTCCATAAAACCGGGACCATTCCAGCCGCCTTGAGTTCCAAATGCAAATAAATCGAACGGCTCTACCCATTTACCGTCTTTATGTTTTCTTCTTACAAAACCAATTGAAGGATCAAATACATTTCGATAATTTTGTGACCGGTTATTAAAATATTTATAGTCTTCAATTTTGTTTAATGCAAGAGCCAATTGACCCGCACACCAATCATCATATGCATATTCCAATGTGTTAGACACAGCGCCGTCTTCATCAGGTACATAACCGTAATCCATATAAACTTTCATCTGACGGTTTCCGGCAAAGCCTCCGCATGGATGGTTTATTCCTTGAGTGGTTAGATCATGTTTAATAAACCTGAACGCTTTTTCAACATCAAAATCTCTTATTCCTTTT
>PLNZ01000395.1 GCA_003142915.1 Ignavibacteriales bacterium
GGACAGCACGCCTGCTTTTTTCAATGTTTCCTCGCCGCTAAACAACATTCTTCCAAGAAATCCCCTGATGTATGTTTCTGCTTTCTCAGTAGAATATTGACGCAGCCAGTCAATCAGGTTCATATCAACATCAAAAAACTCTCCGTTATCTTTGGGGAAATATGCATTGCTGGTTGTAGACCCCCATATAAAAATACCATTATCCTGTTTTTCTTTATATGTGAGAATGTCAAACAAAGTAGTTTTTTCCAAATCATTAGGACCCACGAAGGCAATTTTATCACCTTTCTCAACTCTGAAAGAAATATCATTTAATAGTATTTCACCGTTGTAATCCTTAGTTAAATTTTTAACCTCAAGTAAATTGTTGCCGGCTTCACGTTCGGGTTTAAAAGCAATGTATGGCATTTTACGCGAGGAAGGTTTGATATCTTCAATAGTAAGGTTTTCAAGCTGCTTCTTCCTGGAAGTTGCCTGTTTGGATTTTGATGCATTAGCGCTGAAGCGGAAAATAAATTCCTGCAGCTCAGCACGCTTTGCTTCTATCTTTTTATTTGCATCCTTTGCCTGTTTTGCGGCAAGTTGACTACTTTCCAGCCAAAAATCATAATTACCTGTATACATTTGAATTTTACCAAAGTCGATATCGGCAATATGAGTGCAAACCTGATTAAGAAAATGCCGGTCATGCGAAATTACAATTACTGTATTTTTGAATTTCTCAAGAAAATCCTCGAGCCAACCGATAGAGATTATATCAAGATGATTTGTTGGTTCATCCAGTAATAATATATCGGGATTTCCAAACAGTGCCTGAGCCAATAGAACTTTTACTTTTTCATTTCCCGATAAATCCTTCATCAATTTGGCATGACAGTCATCACTGATCCCAAGACCGCTTAATAATTCGGCAGCTTCTGATTCTGATTCCCAACCATATAACTCAGCAAATTCTCCTTCAAGTTCAGAAGCTCTTATTCCATCCTTTTCGCTGAAATCAGGTTTTGCATATAAAATATCCCGTTCTTCCATAATAGAAAAAAGTTTTTGATGCCCCATCATTACTGTTTTAATAACCTGAAATTCATCATACTCAAATTGATTTTGCTTCAAAGTTACCAATCGTTCACCGGGAGTGACAAATACATCCCCGGAACTTTGTTCTATTTCACCCGAAAGGATTTTAATAAAAGTAGTTTTTCCTGATCCGTTAGCACCGATAATTCCGTAACAGTTTCCCGGTGTGAATTTAAGGTTTACTTCCTCAAATAATGTTCTTTTACCGAATCTTAAGGATAGATTATTAGTGCTTATCATTTATAAATTTTTCCATTGACTTTTATTAGTTAAAATTGTTATTATTAATATAATTAATCATACAAGTTATTTGACTTATTGTCCGGAGCATTTTTTGAGAGTTTAATAATGCGCAAAAATAAATATAACCTTTTGATTAAGGTCAGTTTCGAAAAATAAAGAGGGAAAAAACACGTTTGACGTAGTTAAAGGGTGTTCTTATCCAAAACTCATATGCAAAATACGAATATTTCCGGTTGGTAACAATCTGATCACTGATTAGTGATAGATTTTGAATAAACCGGAATTTATGAATTTGGAACAAAAGGTTAGTTTTTTTAGTCCAATTAATTATAATTCCGGCTTTATTAAATAAATACGACTTATAGATTTATTCCCGACAGGTTTACAGTCCTTCCATTATCAATTCAAATAGAATTTAAAAAAAGACGTATTCAGGACGTTTCTGATCTTAAGGTATCATAAGGAAGCAACGGTTTATTGAAATATCAGGATTGCTGCAAATGACATGAATTGTTACTAAAATACTACACTATTGCATTAATGAATATTGTGTTCTTTTCTTAACGTAAGAAAAGAACCAAAAGAAACAGCGCTGATAAAATGAGTGCCAAGCTAAGCTTGGACAAATCTAATCGGGTGAGATGGATAGATGTGAAAACATTAAGTCCTGATCATGGTAAAACTCTAAAGCCATGTAGCGAGAAGCCGGATAATAATTGGAAACGAATATTATCTAAGCGGCTTGACAAAGTATCATAAAGGGTGCAACGCGAAAGACCGGGTTGTAATGAAAATGAACACANNTTCTTTCTATAAGGAAACGAAGTGAAAGAAAGCAGGCAAGGTGGCGGATGAGATCGTAGTACCGATTGATGGCAATGCAGTAAAACATTACCGTAGGAAAGGATCTCTGCTAAATAAAGAGCAACCAAAGAAAAGAAGGATTATGTATTGCAAGAGCTAACAAACATAAATAAGATCCGGGAATTTCAGAGGAAGCTGTACGAGAAAGCAAAAAGTGATAAGAAGTACAGGTTCTACAGTCTGTATGACAAAACATATAGGACAGATATATTAGAAGAGGCATATCGCAAAGCCAAATCCAATGGTGGAACAAGTGGAGTAGACGGGGAAACTTTTGAGGATGTCGAAACAAAAGGAAGAGCCGAATACTTAGCAGAACTTCAAAAGGAACTAAAGACAGAAGAGTACAGACCAAAACCGGTACTCCGGGTTTATATTCCGAAAGAAAATGGAAAGAAACGACCATTAGGAATACCAACCGTAAAAGACAGGATAGTGCAGACAGCATTTTTGATGGTACTCGAACCAATATTCGAAGCAGACTTCAGTGAATCGAGTTATGGGTTCAGACCAAAGAAAAGTGCACATGAAGCAGTAAGGGAAATTTACAAATACCTGAATTGGGGATGTGAAGAAATTTATGATGTAGATCTGGAAAAGTACTTCGAGACAGTAGAACATGCAAAACTGCTAAAGCTTGTAGCTCAAAGAGTAAGTGATGGCAGAATACTGCATGTAATAAAGCAATGGTTAAGTTGCGGATATGGTGAAGACGGCCAGCATAGACAAAGTAAACGAGGCACACCACAGGGAGGAGTAATCAGCCCACTGTTGGCGAATATATACTTAAATCCTGTTGATCAAGCATTTGAGAGAAATGGAATTGGAAATATAAGTAACGGCTCAATACATATTATCAGATATGCAGATGATATGATTGTGTTGGCCCAGAACAATCTTGAAAGAGGAATAAATCTGCTGGAACACTACATAGAACGTCTCGGACTCAGCATAAACAAAGAGAAAACACGGAAGCTGAACCTGAAAGAAGACAAGAAAATAGAGTTCTTAGGATTTGAATTTTTCAGGACAGTTAATTTGGGAACCAATAGAAAACAGATACTTGTACGACCAAGTCCGAAGAGTCAAAAGAAGTGCAGAGAAAAGATAAGGAAGCTAATAAATCATAAAATCCCTCTTAAAGTCCAAGACCAGATAAATAATCTGAACAAATATTTAGTTGGCTGGACAAATTACTTCAGACTCGGAAACTGCTCAAAAGAAATGAACCGAACAAATCTATATGTCAATAAACGAGTAAGAAGACTGATACAGCGGCATAAAG
>PLNZ01000363.1 GCA_003142915.1 Ignavibacteriales bacterium
AGAAGTTTGTAAACGGCGCTGTTGAAAAAGGTATTACTAAAAAAGTAGCTATAGAAATATTTGATGCAATTAATGAATTTGCCAATTATGGCTTTAATAAAAGCCATTCTGTTGCATACAGTTTTGTAGCCTACCAGACGGCTTATTTAAAAGTACACTATACCCCTGAGTTTTTAGCCGCCAACCTGACTAACGAATTTGGCAATACGAATAAAGTTGCTAATTTTCTTGAAGACTGCCGTAAACTTAAGATTGAGGTGCTGCCGCCGGACGTTAATAGTCCAACGGTCTCCTTTAACGTAGAGGGCGGGAAAATCCGTTTCGGTATGTCTGCAATAAAGAATGTTGGTAAAGCCGCTGTGGAAGAAATGATTAAGAGCCGCAATGCACTCGGCAGAGATTTTACCGGCATATTTGATTTCTGCGCAAATGTAGATAGTCATATTGTTAATAAACGTTCTCTCGAAGGATTAGTTTTATCCGGCGCTTTTGATTCTTGCGGTGTAAATAGAGCCACATTATTTGATTCAATAGAAACTGTGCTGGAATGGGGGCATAAAATACGTAACTCACGGTTATCTACTACCGATAGCCTTTTCGGAGGTGCTGAGAATGAAATGAAAATTTCCGAGCCTGTTTTGCCCGATATAAAACCGTGGTCTGCCGAATACAAGCTTGCAAAAGAAAGAGAAGTACTCGGGTTTTATGTCACAGGTCATCCTTTAAGCAAATATGAATTTGATTATCGTAATTTTGCTTCAATTCATCTTGGTGAGACCGAAGCACTTGAAGATTATAATGACGTGGTAAAAGCATGCGGGGTAGTAACTGCGTTAAAGACAAAGATAGATAAAGCAGGCAGGACGATGGCATTTTTTACCCTGGATGATTTCTCAGGCTCTTGCGAGGCTTTAATGTTCTCGAAAGTTTATGAGAAATGTGGGCGGTATCTTGAGGAAGAAAAATGTATTTTCATTATAGGCAAAACGGAAAGCAGCGGAGATGCAATTAAACTCCATATAGATGATGTTTTCCCTCTGGAAGAAGCGAGGGAAAGATTCCTTCAAAGCGTAAATGTTATTTTTAATAGGACCAATAATGACCCGGGTAAGATACTTTATTTGAAAAAAATACTTGGAAAGAGCAAAGGCGCCGTACCAATTTTTCTTCATCTCGGAGCCAACGGCTCAAAGGCCCGCCGGTTCTTTTTGAAAGATTATAGAATTAAAGTAACTAATGAATTTATCTCCGGGGTAACTCAACTTCTGGGGGAAGATGCGCTTGTGATGAATAAAAAATAAATGGTATTCCTAAGAAAAGGGAATAGTTTCGTAAAATTTTTCTGTTTATTAAACATCCCACGATTTTTAATCGTGAGATATTTATTATGAAATAGAATATTTCATAGTAGAATATCATTTTAATGATTTGATCAATGCATTATGTCACTGCTAATGGTTCTTATTGATTTGTTTGTGGCGGTGATGCTACAAATATTCCGTCTCTTCGTCGCTAAGAAAATAACTCGGTATTATATGAAATCAATTAGTAAATCATTATGAGTAAATTTTTAATCAAGTTGTATAAAATTAATTCTTACAAAGGTTTGATTAATCAAACATCACCATTAGAGTGTATTGTATAACAAACACGGTTTTAGTAATTTTACACCTTCAATTTAATATGCATGAAAAAGGATGTTAAGAAAAAATGATTACGGATAGTAAAGGCAGTGAGTGGGCGGTAATTCTTGGCGCTTCTTCCGGTTTCGGAGCCGCTTCTGCTGTTAAATTAGCGGAAGATGGTTTTAACATTTTCGGCATTCATCTGGATCGTCAGGCTACTATGCCTAATGTGCAGGAAATTGTAAATAAAATAAAATCTTATAACGTTAAATGCCGTTTTTTTAATGTTAATGCTGCAGATGAAGTTAAAAGAGGGGAAATAATAGCTGAAATTAAATCTATTGCTGAAGGTAAACCAATTATTAAGGTTCTTATTCATTCACTGGCATTTGGTTCATTAAAACCTTTTGTCCCGCTGAATGATGAGCAGGCGGTAACCAAAGCCCAAATGGAAATGACCTTAGATGTAATGGCTCACTCATTAGTTTACTGGGTGCAGGATCTTGTTGTGAACAATCTCCTTTTAAAAAAAGCAAGAATTTTTGCAATGACAAGTTCCGGCGGACATTCTTCAATCCCGTATTATGGCGCTGTATCTGCTGCTAAAGCGGCATTGGAATCTCACATCAGGCAGCTTTCTACGGAACTTGGATATATGGAGGTTGCGGTAAATGCAATTTTAGCTGGTGTAACCGATACTCCCGCCCTAAGAAAAATTCCCGGCAATATCCCTATGGTTGAAGTTGCAAAACGGAAAAATCCCAGAACCCGGCTCACTACTCCGGAAGATGTGGCAAAAGTTATTTCCCTTTTATGTAAAGATGGCGGTGAATGGATCTCTGGTGGTTTGGTCCATGCCGACGGCGGAGAGGATGTCGTTCAGTTTGTCGGGCAAAACCTTTCAACAGGTATTTCTATTTTAAAAATTTAATTATTCAAAGGATAAAGATGAAACCTATTACTATTACAGATGAGAATTTTCAGAGCGAAGTTATTAATTCTACGGAACCGGTATTAATTGATTTCTGGGCTGCATGGTGCGGGCCATGCCGTATAATTGCTCCTATTGTTGAAGAGCTTGCAGGTGAGTTTAGCGGTAAAGTCAAAATAGGCAAACTTGATATTGATAATAATCAGCAAACTTCAATTGAATACGGCGTAAGAAGCATTCCTACCTTACTGATTTTTAAGGATGGTAAAGTAAGAGAGACTATTATTGGGGCAGTTCCTAAATCCAATATTGTTCAAAAATTAAATGCAGTTTTATAAAATAG
>PLNZ01000036.1 GCA_003142915.1 Ignavibacteriales bacterium
TGTACCTGGCTTAAATATCGGTGCCTGGCATGACGCAGGCGATTATGATTTGAGAATTGAATCGCAAACCGAAACGGTTTATAAGCTTTCTTTAGCCTATGAGTTTTTTAAGAATGATTATGATGGAACAACCATAAATCAAAAAACAAGACTTGTGGAATTAAATAAACCTGATGGTAAGCCGGACATCCTTCAGCAGATGGAACATGGCTTATTATTCATTGTAGGTGGTTATGAATCAATGGGAAGGTTTTTTAGGGGCATTCAGGAAGCGACTCTTCATCAGTATGTTCTTCTTGGTGAAGCTGCAAATGCTACTGATAATCTTATTTATAAACCGGATGAAAAGGACCCGGTTCTGAATAACCCGCTTCCGGAGGATGACCGCCTTGTGTTTACGGAAGAAAATCCCGCAAGGGAACTTCAAACAGCCAAGGTTTTGGCAGCAGCTAAAAGAGTGCTGGACAAATACAACCCGGAATTATCGGATAAATGCCTGAAGATTTCGGAAGAGTTATATAAATCAAATTCTTCAGCATCGGTAGCAGATAAAATAAATACTGCCGCCGAACTTTATTTGACTACTTCAAAAGAAGAATATAAAAAATTATTGACAGACAACGTGGATATAATAAGCAAAAATCCAATAAGATACAGTATTGTTTTAGGCAGGATTGTAAAAAAAATAAATGATAAAGAATTTACAGATAAAATTGAACTTGCAGTTGCTGAAGCTTACAAAACAATTTCTGAACAGCAAAAAGAAAATCCTTACGGTGTGCCTTATAAACCCTATATCTGGGGGGCTGGCTGGCAAATACAGTCTTTTGGAGTCGATCAATTATTTCTGCATATCGGTTTCCCGAAAATATTCGGCTCCGAATATGCTTTTAATGCGTTAAATTTTGTTCTTGGCTGCCACCCGGGTGAGAACACAGCTTCTTTTGTTTCCGGTGTGGGCGTTAATTCTTTAACCGTTGCGTATGGATTTAATAGGGCTGATTGGTCGTACATTCCCGGAGGCGTTGGAAGCGGTACTGCTTTAATTCGTCCTGATTTACCGGAGTTAAAAATATGGCCGTATTTTTGGCAGCAAGCTGAATACGTAATGGGCGGAGGAGCAACCGATTTTATGCTCTTAGCAATGGCTGCTGATTATTTGTTTAATGAAAAATAATTCAAAATAAATTTAAAATCTTTTTACATTAATAAATGGTGATAATTATGAAAAATTCTTTACTGAAAAAAAATATCATCAGGCTTTCAATTCTGTTGATCGCTGTCGCCTTTGTCTCTTTTAAGTTTTATAACGAAAAAACGGAAAATCATACTGAAAAAGTTGAGACAAATAAAGACAGCATATCGGTTGAATTAAAACATACCCTCAATGATGAGTTTAAATTATTTTATCCTTTATCTATTGATACTGAATATGGGGGCTATTACAGTGATATAGATTATAAATGGGAGTTAAAAGGCAGACAGGATAAAATGATTGTTACACAGGCAAGGCATATATGGGCTAATTCAAATGCTGCACTGTTTTATCCCGACAAAAACCAATTCCTTAAAGTTGCCGCGCATGGTGTTGAATTTTTGAAAAATTTTATGTGGGATAAAGAATTCGGAGGATTCTATAATACAGTCGATCAAAAAGGAATGCCGCCTAAAGCTAACATCATAAAACAGATTTACGGAAATGCCTTTGCTATATACGGGCTGGCAGCTTATTATAAAGTTTCAGGCGATACGGCAGCATTAAATCTGGCAATAAAAACTTTCGATTGGATTGAAAAACACAGCTATGATCCCGAATATGGCGGCTATTTCCAGTTTGTTTCTCGGGAAGGTGTACCTTTCCCTGATGGTTTTAGAAGAGTACCCCCTAAAGATCAAAATAGCATGATCCACATAATGGAAAGTTTTACCGAATTATACAGCGTTTGGCATAATGACTTATTAAAGCAACGCCTTAATGCATTGCTGTTATTAATTAGAGATACTGTTATAGGGAATAAAGGTTATATGACTTTGTATTTTAAACGTGATTGGACCCCGATTTCTTACAAGGATTCAAGCGAGGCTGCAAGGCGTATGCATTCTGAGCTTGATTATATTTCTTTCGGGCATGATGTTGAAACTGCTTATTTAATGCTGGAAGCTTCTAAGACTCTGGGAATTTCAAATGATACAACTACTCTGAGAGTAGCAAAACAATTAGATGATTTTGCTCTTTTGTATGGATGGGATACTGTGAACGGCGGTATATATGACGGAGGATATATTTTCAAAGATGAAAACGATGTTAAAATAGTAAAAGATACTAAGGAATGGTGGAGCCATATTGAAGCTGCTAATTCTTTCCTTATGATGTCCGGATTATTTCCTAACGACAAGTTAAATTATTATGACAAATTTTGTGTTGAGTGGAATTATATTAAAACATATCTGTTAGATCAAAAATATGGGGGCTGGTATCAGTATGGTATAGATAAAACACCGGACAGTCAATTTTTCCCAAAAGCATCTATCTGGAAGTGCAACTATCATACGTCAAGAGGATTGATAAACTGTATCAGAATGCTTGGCAGCTTAAAATAAATTTATCTGATATGTTGTTTTAACTATGAATTACCGAAACAACATTATTTTTCTTTATTTTAAGGAATAAGATGAACAGAAAAAACTTTATAATGACTGTACCCTTAGCCGGTTTATCACTCGGAATGCAGAGTTTCTTGTGGGGGAAAGATCAGGAAGTTTTGAAGAACGACGGGACCGGTATAAAAAATAATAAAACTATTGAAAAGGTTAAGAGTGCCATGCTGTCGATGCAGAGGGCTACCTGGGAGCAGGGAGTAGCTATGCAGTCAATGCTTGAACTTGGTGAAACAGAATTGGTTATTTTGATGGCTAAGGATGCCGTTCTGCGCCAATCACA
>PLNZ01000258.1 GCA_003142915.1 Ignavibacteriales bacterium
TTTATGTCGGGGAATATAAATTAACAATAAAATACGGCTTTAGCCAAAATGGGAGAAAAATAATATGTCATACACTAAAATAATTGTTCATCTGGTATGGTCGACTAAAAACAGAGAATCTTTAATCAACGATAATATAAAAAGAGATTTATTAAATCATATCAAAGAAAACAGTATTAAAAAAGAAATATTTATCGATACAATTAATTGCATTTCAGATCATATCCATTTACTTATTTCATTAGGAACTGATCAAACGATTAGTAAAGTTGTTCAATTAATAAAGGGTGAATCTTCACATTGGGTAAATTCATTGAATATTGTAAAAAATAAATTTGAATGGCAGGNNCATAGGAGGAAGTCTTATATAGAGGAATGTGAAGAGATTATGAACCAGTATGGCTTTAAGAATAATCAATAAAAATTGATATAGTATTACTCTTTACAGGATGTTACAAATATCACCAAATTTTATGTCGGGGGAACAAATGATCGCAATGTTATTTCGGCTAAAGCCGTTAACTCTGGTAACATTTTATTCTCAAAACAAATATTTATTTTTANNCCAAAATGACATGAAAATTGTAGGTTGCTAATGTAAATTCTTTCTATTAGTTTTGGTTATAGACAGATTGTGTAGTGCTATAAAACCTGCACTGCGCATAGCCGCTGACATTAGGCAACATTTCTAAGAGAGGAATATTAGAATGGACCAAACCCCAACCGCTTTTTGGAGTATCTCCGAAACTGAGATGCTTAAAAATCTTGAAACAACAAAGGACGGATTGAAGGGCGATGACGCCAGGCAGCGTCTCGCACGCTATGGCGCTAATACCCTAAAACCCCCAAAGCGATCGGACGTGTTTACGCTCCTAATCGGACAATTCAAAAGTCCGCTAATCCTCATTCTTTTCTTTGCAACGGTGTTGTCATTTTTTCTGGGCGATACCGTTGACGCCTATATAATTCTTTCAATCGTCCTGGCAAGCGGCTTACTCGGGTTTTGGCAGGAGCGCGGCGCATCAAACGCCGTGAAGAAACTGCTTTCCATTGTGCAGATTAAAGCGGCGGTAATGCGTGATGGAAGCTCCAAAGAAATTCCGGTCGAAGAGATTGTGCCGGGTGATATCGTCATCCTGCATGCAGGCGATATTATTCCGGGTGACGGGCTGATTCAGGAATCCAAAGATCTTTTCATTGATGAAGCCATGCTGACGGGTGAAACTTTCCCCGCAGAAAAAGTAGCGTCGGTGCTGTCCGCAGAAACACCGCTGGGCCAGCGCACAAATTCACTTTGGATGGGGACCCATGTAGTAAGCGGCAGCGCAACGGCGCTTATCATACGCACAGGCAGGGAAACCGAGTTTGGCAAAGTTTCCGACCGGTTAAAACTCAGGCCGCCTCAAACGGAATTTGAGCGCGGCATACGGCAGTTCGGCTACTTCCTTATGGAAGTAACTTTATTATTAGTGGTTGCCATTTTTGCCATCAACGTTTACCTGGCGCGCCCTGTACTTGATTCATTTCTCTTCTCGCTCGCACTTGCTGTCGGGCTAACCCCGCAGCTATTGCCGGCAATTATCAGCATCAATCTTTCCCATGGTGCAAAACGGATGGCTGAAAAAAAAGTCATCGTCAAGAGGCTCTCATCAATTGAAAACTTCGGCAGTATGAATGTAATATGCTCCGATAAAACCGGTACATTAACCGATGGTACTGTACAGCTCCAATCCGCCGTTGACGTGGATGGCGCTCCAAGCGATAAAGTCTTCCTTAACTCTTATCTGAATTCTTTTTATCAAACAGGCTTTACGAATCCTATTGATGATGCTGTCCGCAATTACAAAAAGCTTGATCTTACAGGTTACCAGAAACAGGATGAGATTCCTTATGATTTTCTTCGCAAGCGGTTAAGCATACTTGTTTCACAAGGCAGTACGCATTTGATGGTGACAAAAGGCGCGCTTAAAAATGTGCTTGATGTATGCTCATCGGCGGAAAGCGGCGGCGCCATTGTAGATATTTCCACAGTACAGGACCGGATTCAGCAGCGCTTTGAGGAATTCAGCAGCAAAGGCTTTCGTACGCTTGGTGTTGCTTACAAAAATATAAATACGGATTCACACATAACTAAAGACGAGGAAGCGGGCATGACGTTTTCAGGATTTCTCGTTCTGTTTGATCCGCCCAAACCCAATATCATCGAAACGATTACAAATCTCAAGAACCTTGGCGTTGCTTTAAAAGTTATTACAGGCGATAATCATTTGGTCGCTGTTAACGTAAGTGAACAGATCGGATTAAAAAATTCTAAAATACTTACTGGTCCTGATCTTAGTAATATGAGCGATGCGGCGCTTCTTAATACTGTAGGCGGTGTAGATGTCTTTGCCGAAATCGAACCCAATCAAAAAGAACGGATAATAATTGCTCTCAAAAAAGCCGGGAATGTAGTGGGGTACATGGGAGACGGTATAAATGATGCCTCGGCTATACATGCTGCCGATGTGGGAATTTCCGTCGATAGCGCTGTAGATGTTGCCAAAGATGCAGCGGATATTGTTTTGCTTGAAAAAGACCTCGGCGTTTTGGTGCAGGGTGTTCGTGAAGGAAGAGCCACCTTTGCCAACACACTCAAGTATGTGTTTATGGCAACCAGCGCCAATTTCGGGAACATGTTCAGCATGGCAGGAGCGTCCCTCATTCTGAAATTTCTACCATTACTGCCCAAGCAGATTCTGCTTACTAATCTCATGACGGATTTCCCGGAAATGACAATCGCAACCGACACTGTGGATAAAGAAATGATTGACGTTCCGAGGCGATGGAACATTAAGGCAATCCGCAAGTTTATGATTACATTCGGCATTGTTAGTTCGGTGTTTGATTACCTCACTTTTGGGGTACTGTTGCTTGTCCTGCATGCTAACGAGATTCAATTCAGAACCGGCTGGTTTGTGGAATCCGTTGTTTCAGCGGCATTGATCGTGCTCGTTATTAGGAGCCGGAGACCGTCTTACAAGAGTCAACCGGGAAAATATCTTTTAATTGCAACATTGACAATTGTTGCCGTAACAATAATTTTACCCTTCACCCCGATTGCCGGAATTTTGGGATTCTGTTCGCTGCCAATCTCATTAATTCTTTATATCGGTTTGATTATTTTGCTTTATATTATCACGGCAGAAGTAGTAAAGAGGATTTTCTACAAGCGTGTAAACTTATGAATGGAAAATGATTTTCTAAGCCAATAAAAGTGTGACCTTTTATTGAATAATAAAACATTACAATGGAATAAAACCTCCAAGGTTTGGCTTCAACCTTGGAGAGTTTGCCGGAAAGCAGCAGAAAGTTAAAACTTATGTTCAAAAAAACGGACGTTTAGTTAACAGGGAGNNTCTCATTTATGAAGCCGGTACTATCATTAACAAAGGAATAAAGCTCATTTAAGTCAACCGGCTTCATCAATATTTTAACAGGATTGAGATAATAACTTTGAACCAAAGAAATATTTTCATTGCTGTTGGCTACAAAGATATATGGTATCTTAGTTATACCCGCCAGACGTGAAATTGCTTCAATACCGTCTAAATCGCCTTTTAAGGTAATATCTGAAATTATAAATGAAGGATATTGATTCAGAGTAATTTTAATCAAGTCATCTCCGGAAGAGATAAGGTCTAATACATGAAAACCCTTTAATTCAAGAAATATTTTTATCTTTAATGCTAAAGTTAAGTCGTTGCTGCACACCAATACTTTGTTTTTATTCACCTTCGTACATTCTCACTAATTTTAAATTTTTTTCAACTTAAAACTAATTAACTACAATAGCAAGCATATATTAATAGCCCATGACACTGCGCATTGCGCCATAATTAAATCCGGATTTTGTGCCGGAGAAATATAAAGGGTGGGGGACATTATAACTCATTAGAATGTAATAAGTTACAAGCTGCAGGAATTACTCTGAGTAATGGGCTGTGTATTTATCAAGCAGGTTTCTGATCACTTTTTGATATTGGCTGCCGTGTTTAAAGGCGACCTTCTTAAAATAATCAACGCTTGATTTGCTGAGATTTAAAGTAACCTTTACATTCTTTCCCTTTAAGATCAATTCTTCAGGCTTAGGTAGAAAGTCTTTAATAATTTTTATTTTGCCCATTTTTTCATCGGTGTATTTCATTTTCTTCTTCATAAATCTTTTTTCCTTTTCGCCAGTACCCGGCTCCTATTATTCTAATTATTTTTTTTCTGTAGGTAAATCTAACCGTTAATATTTCTTCATTAATTTTGCCAAAGCAAAAATATCTCTGCTCAATTTTACTATGCTCCAAATCTATTGCAATAACTCTGTGTGGATCAACAAAGGCTAATTGAGCTTCTTCAAAAGAAACTTTATGCTTCCTTTGATTGATTAAATTTTTATCTTTATCCCACTCAAAAGATGTATTGGACAACATTATTCCTATTTATACATATAAATATACATATTATAATATGTATAGGCAACTCAAT
>PLNZ01000425.1 GCA_003142915.1 Ignavibacteriales bacterium
TTTTTACTTAATTTATAGGTTCTGGACTTATCCGATTCATTTGCAATCTCTATTATCCCTTTTTTGATCCATTCGCCCGCGTAATTACCTGCCATTCTTCTCGAAACCCTCAATATGTTTGCTATATCCCCTGAAGTAATTTCAGCATTATCCTTAAAAAGCGGTATAATTATCTTTGTCCTTCTGTCGAGTTGCCGGAATAAATCCGCATCGACCTTCTTTTCACCTTTTGTCATGCCTGCGGTTTCAATTTTAACGCCTTCATACGCCTTTAAAAGCATTGAAACGAAGTAGTCAACCCATCCTGTAAGGTCCGCTTCTGCCCGGCCTTCATAGTAGTTATGATGAGAATGCGTTTCCAGGGCCTTATAATACTTCCCTATCTCTTTTGCGTGATGTTCTTCCATTGAAAACAGTCCATGGAGCCCGTAGCTGTTCTTTTGCAGTATGTATGTTGCCAGCAGTCTTGCCGTTCTTCCGTTGCCGTCAAAATAAGGATGGATTGTCACAAACTGATAGTGGGCCAATCCTGCTATTATCGGAACAGCCAACTCGTCTTTTTCAGCCTGTATGATCCAGGAGGTTAATTTTTTCATCAATGCGGGTACGTCTTTTGCCTCCGGCGGCATATAAATGATATTTCCTGACTTTGAATCTTTTATTACATTCTGCCCGTCCCTATACGGCGTAGGCTTGCTTTTCTTGCCTGCATGCGCCATGGCATGGATTCTTTTTATAAGGATTTCTGACAGTTCCGTTTTTGAGTCCGCCCATTCTTCCACATTAATCAAAGCATCCCAGTAATTCTGGACCTCTTTTACATCCCTTTCCCGGCCAAAAAAACTTACTTTTTTCTTTGTAATTACCTGTTCCGTTTCCCTGAGCGTCAAGCGGTTCCCTTCAATATATGTCGAATAGTGCGTTGACCTTATCCGTATGCTATGCCTTATTTCGGCTTCGATTGCCACCGGTATTGGCATGGAATCAATTGTGGTTCTTATCGCCTCGGCTTTGATAAGTTTGCTGTTTATCGCAGGTGTTATTGTAAATTTAGGTATCCATATTTCTTTCATGTATAGAACCTCCTTTTCATATAAATATTTTAATCCCCAAAGCTCTGGTCGTCAACTATTATTTCCGCAAAACTTCCGGTAAATTTCCGCGAAAATGTCGCTAACGTTTCCGCTAAACTACCGGTATGTTTCCTGTATTTTTTCATTATGTACAAAGCGCACCTATAATTAACTTTAAAGCCGCAGTCTGGATATTCATACAGATTATATGTGGCTAGTCTTCGGTGCAGGAAGCAAAAAAATGCAGGATAGTATTTGTGTTGTACTTACGATTTTTCGAGTTTTTTTCCGCAGTTGCTGCAGAAGTTCGCGGTAGGTAGGTTGTGGAAGCCGCAGGAGCAGACTACTTTCTTCTCGTTATTGTATCTTTCAATTAACTGTCTTTCAACATTTTTGTATCCTTATTTTTGTATCCTTCTGTACTCCTTATTTTTTTAAGAAGAGCAGGGTCTGTTATTACCGTGCCATCCTGATACTTTGAAATTACATTGCCATTTTCGTCAATATTAGCCGCAAATGTACCCTGTAATTTTTCATGCCTGCAAGTATTTGAAACGGCGCCTACTCTTTGCCTGCTATAAAGGCCGGTGCCGGGGATTCCGGCGTTCATATATGTTCCCCTCTTACCTGTTGTTACAGACAGTCCCCTGATGCCGGCTGACATGCTTACGCCGGATTTTGAGAGGTTTAAGCGTAGTCCGGGGAACAGTCTTATGCTTCTTCTGAACCGCCAGCCCATTGGTCACCTCGGGGGATATTTGTCCTGAATTTCATTGATTTTGGCATCCGCACCCTATCAGATATCTTATATCAATGCTATTTTAAATGAAGCTGTGTTGGTAAAGTAACCTTTATTTGTGAAGTTGTTCCTTTTAATTCAACTGTAATATCCGAATTAGTGTTTTCTTTTATAAAAATATTCGGATTATTTAGCCGTCCTTGTATGTAAAAATTTAAACCGTGTCGCATAATTTCCATTGGCGTTGCATCCTGTAAACAATTTTTTACTGCTTTCTCTAATTCATTTACATCCATTAAATAACCCCTTCCGTTATTGCGGAAAATCTTTTATTTGCCTTGAATCTCTTTTATTTTGTCATAAGCACCCATATATCCTAATTCTCCTGCAATACTTAAATCTTTCAAAGCGTTTTCTTTATCACCTAATTCGTTCTCAGCAATTCCTCGACAATAATACGCTTCCGCAAATTTTGGGTTTAGATTAATTGCCTTGCTGTAATCTTTTATTGCCCCCACTTCATCACCTGACGAAGATTTTTCAGTTCCTTGATCTAAATATACCAATGAAAATTTTGGGTCGAGTTTTTTAACTTTATTAAAATCACTTATTGCGCCAGCCTTGTCGCCCAATTTAGACTTTAATTTACCACGCTCATAATATGCAGCAACATATTTTGAATCAAGTTTAATTGCCTGACTGTAGTCACTTATTGCCCCCACGTCATCACCAATATTACTTTTGATAAGAGCTCGTAAGCCATAAGCTTTGGAATCTTTAGGATTAACTTCAAGGGCTTGATTGCAGTCTATGATTGCCCCGGAATAATCATTTAATCTATGTTTTGCAGCGGCACGCCAAAAATAAGCTTCAGGAAATTCAGACACAAGATTTATTGTTTCGGTGAAATTTTTAATTGCACCTAAATTATCATCTGCCTCATATTTAGAAGCGCCGGCATCAAAATGTTTTTGGGCCTCGGCCATATTATCTGTCGCTAACACAATTGATGTTAAAATAAGTGGTAATAAAAGTATCACAAGTTTTTTCATAAAGCCTCCCTGGAGCCTCGTTGCCACAGGCAACAGACACCAAAAATGTTATCTTTGTGCGACGTCTACCACCGCGCGTTGCTTTGGGTACTTTGCGGTGAAGCGGCTGGCCAAGGCCAAATATAACCGCGTAACGGATCAATTCAAAATTGTATTTATTTCTTGTTCCGTGGCCTTATAAGTTTCTATCCCTTGTTTTTCATTATCCGGCAGAGCGCTTAAAAAATCAAGTCCGGTTTCCTGTTCTACTTCTTTGACCGTTACTTCATGTGCCGGGATGTCAAAAGTTTCGTCCTGGTTCCTGTACTGAAATGCCAAGTCGCGCAGCTGGTCACTAATTTATATGGACCTTGAATATCCATTTATTCCCTCCAATATGAATTATTTTTTATTTCCAGTAAACATTTCTTTAATGCTGCCAATTGAACTTAGCATTCCCGTTGCTTCATAAGGTATGTAAATCACTTTATTGTCCTTTCCTGTAACCATTTCTTTTAAAGCTTCAATATATTTAGTTGCTAACATGTATGCCGCCGGATCGCCTTTACTTGCTGCAATAGCTTTTGTAATTTTATCCATTGCTTCAGCTTCAGCCTGGGCTACTTTAACTCTTGCTTCAGCCTCGCCTTCAGCTATTAATACCGTGGATTTTTTATTT
>PLNZ01000386.1 GCA_003142915.1 Ignavibacteriales bacterium
GTGATAATCTGAAGAAATGATGCAATCACTAATCCAATTGCTCCTCCGATCAAGGTAATAAGAAGAGATTCAATTAAAAATGCTGAGAGGATACTTCGACGGCTAAACCCTAATGATCTTAAAGTACCTATTTCAACAGTCCTGTTAGCAACAGCGGCATACATAGTAATAGTTGCGCCAATTGTTGCACCAAAGCTAAATATAATTGTTATAAAAATTCCGAGTATTCTTATAAATGTTGCCATAACCCGGGACTGGTCTTCAAAATATTTTTGTTCAATTTTGGGCTCAAACTGCTGTAATCTTTTATCTGATTCAAAGATGCTCTTGAAGTTTGCAAAATTTTCCAGATTATCCAACTTTAGTGTAATTGTAGAAACTGTTGTACCGCGCTTAAATGCGTTAAGAAGTTGTAAAGCATCCCCCCATATTTCAGAATCGAAACCGCTGCCATCAGTAGAAAAGATGCCGACTATCTTCCAGTAATCACCTGCAATTTTTACAAAGCTGCCAAGCTGGGTATTATTAAATCTTTTAGAAATTGATTCGCCCACTATTAATTCACGCATTCCCCAATTAAACATCCTTCCCTGAGTAATCTTCATTTGCGGGCGTATTTCATTTATCGTTGGAGATACGCCTCGTACAGTTATATTACTCAGTCCGCCGCCGCTGATTATTTCAAGATTTATAACCACTACCGGCTCAAATGATATTTTGGAAGTTCCGGCAGCATCTTTTGCGATATGCGGAAGCGAACGGATTATGTTTTGTGTTCCGGGATCGATTATACTTGATATTTCAGCACTTGCAGACTTACGAAATATCATTACATTATCCGCTTGACCGGTTGACTTCATTGTTTTCTGGATTCCGTAAGCCATCATTAATACTGCAGCAAAAACAAATACTACAAGGGCAATTCCAGTAATGGTAATACCTGTAGTAAGTTTCCGTGTTTTGAAATTTCTTAATGTATATTTCAATGGGATTTTCATTTTCAAACCTTTAAATAGAGATATAGATTGAATATATTATTCTAAATTTTTCATTATCCGACAAATCTAAACCCATCAATAATTTTAGTTTTCAAAGCTCTCTGAATAGGAAAAATTGCCGCTGCAATTCCGATAATAAGTGNNAATACAGGGAACACACCTCTCGGTATTAATTCTCCTAACCCAACAACTATAGGGTAGGTCAAAAATAGTCCAATAATGCCGCCTAATAACGAGATCATTAGGGATTCACCCATAATAATTCCGGCTAAATGTTTTCCTGAGAATCCAAGTGTCTTCAAAACAGCATATTCCCGTGTCCTTTCTCTTGCAGACATTATCATCGTATTACCCAACACAAGCATTATTATTCCAATAATTATAAATGAAATAAAATTCATTGAAGTAATTATTGCTCCGGAAGCTTGAATAAAACCCTGTTGAAAAGCGCTTTCTGTTTCCGTTTTTGTTTCGGCTGAAGAGTTTTTGAATAATGCATCAATCTGATTTGAAACATTCGAAGCTTTGGCGGGATTGTTAATCATAACCACATACCAACCTACATCGCCGGCTCTTCCCGGCATTTCCTGTTTCATCCTTTCATCAACATAATCCCAATGGAAAAGCATCTGAGTTGCATCGGTTGATTTAAATTTCGGCTGATAAATCCCGCGCACAATAAACTCCCATCTGCCGGGATAAATATCCCCATCAACCGTCATTACGTCGCCTATTTTAAGATTATATTTCTTAGCTATTTCAGCTCCGATTACACATGTATTGCGCTCTTTTTTAAATGTTTCGAGTTGGTCATTTGGTACTACGAATTCATTGTAAACATCAAAATAAGTATCCGGATCTACCGCGAGCCTTGCAAAAAAGTTACTTTGGTCTATATAAACTCCGCCGAACCAATTGGCAAAAGTAACTTTTGTAACGTCACCTACCTGCAGAATTTTTTCTCTGTACGAATAAGGCAGAGGAAAAATAAATGATACAGCCTGTCGTACTATAAGACGGTTTGCTGCAGAAGCTTCAACGCCCTGATACCATGCTGTTACAAATGTTCGAAGAACTCCAAAGGCTATTACGGCAATTGCAATTCCGAAAATAGTAAGAAATGTTCTAAGCTTGTGGCGCAGTGTATTCTTAAAAATTAACTTTAATATTTTCATACCGCCTCCTGAATTAGATCTCCCTTTTCAAGATGGCGAATTATGTGGGCTTTGGAAGCCGCATGAGGGTCGTGTGTAACCAATATTATGGTTTTATTAAATTCTTTATTTAACCTTTCCATTAAAGTAAGAATTTCTTCAGCAGAATTTTTATCAAGATCACCGGTGGGCTCATCTGCAACAAGTATGATCGGATCGGTAACAATTGCACGGGCAATGGCAACCCTTTGTTCTTGCCCGCCCGAAAGTTGTTTGGGATAATGGTCTATTCTGTCACTCAACCCCACAATATCTAATGCAGTCTCAACATGTTTCTTCCTTTCTGATTTAGAAAGTTTTGTAAGGAGAAGAGGGAGTTCTACATTTTCATAAGCAGTTAGTACAGGTATCAGGTTATAAAATTGGAAGACGAAACCTATGTTAGTTGCGCGCCATTTTGCAAGTGCAGACTCTCCCAATCTTGCAATATCAGTTCCATTTATAATTATTTTCCCATTTGACGGTTTATCTATTCCCGAGATGAGGTTAAGCAGAGTCGTTTTACCGGAACCGGAAGGTCCCATCAGAGCAAGAAATTCACCTTCATTTATATTCAGAGAAATATTATTTAGAACGGGAATCTCAATGCTGTCCCGCCAATAAGATTTGTTTACGTCCTGCACTTTAATTATATCTGCCATTTTGGCTCCGATATTATTTTTAAAAACTTTTTGTGTAAAAATTATTTAATTTT
>PLNZ01000185.1 GCA_003142915.1 Ignavibacteriales bacterium
TACGCAGTTATTACAAATTTTATAAAAAGGTGAGTTAATATTATGACTTTGAAATATCGAAAGATACACGATAACGATAATGTAGTAGTGGCTGTTGAAAAATTAACTGCAGGTGAAAAGATTCTATCTAAAGGTATTGAGATTACCTTAACAGAAGAAGTAAACAAAGGGCATAAGATTGCTATCGATAATATTAAAGCAGGTGAAAAAATAATTAAGTACGGACATGTAATCGGTCATGCCATACGGGATATTAAACAGGGCGAGTGGGTTCATTCGCATAACTTGAAGACAGACCTCAGTGATTTAGTTGAATACCAATATAATCCCGTAAAGTACAATAATATAAAAAATACAAAAGAGGCTCCGGCATTTTCAGGCTACAAAAGAATGAACGGGAAAGCAGGTACAAGGAATGAAATATGGATCATCAATACAGTAGGCTGTGTAAATACTTCGGCTGAAAGAATAGCAAAAATCGCAAATGAAAAATTTAAATCGGAGAACTTTGACGGCGTATTTTCTTTTTCACATCCATATGGATGCAGTCAGCTTGGCGATGATCTTAGAAACACACAAAAAATCCTTGCCGGACTAATCAATAATCCCAATGCCGGCGGAGCGCTTATACTTGGACTTGGATGTGAAAATAACCAGGTTAGTTCCCTGCTAAGCTCGATAGGCAATACAGACAGCGAAAGGATAAGAAGCTTTAACTCACAGGATGTTGGAGATGAAATTGAAACAGGCATCAATAAGATTGAGGAGTTATTTGAGATAGTTAAGAATGATAAACGGGAGGAATTACCAATATCCGAATTGGTAATCGGAGTTAAGTGCGGCGGTTCGGATGGATTTTCGGGTATCACTGCAAATGCGCTTGTTGGCAGAATAACCGACATTATGACTTCATATGGCGGTACGGTTTTGCTTACGGAAGTGCCGGAAATGTTCGGCGCCGAACAGCAATTGATGAACAGGGCAAAGGATAAAGATACATATAACAAAATAGTTTTCATGATAAACGACTTCAAAAAATACTTTACCGGTCATAATCAGCCGGTTTATGAAAACCCTTCACCGGGGAATAAGGAAGGCGGCTTAACGACGCTTGAAGAAAAATCGTTAGGCGCTATTCAAAAAGGAGGAACGTCGCAGATTACCCGTGTACTGGATTATGGTGAAGTAATTCCTGAAGCATCAGGCGGCGGTTTGATCTTGTTAAAGGCTCCCGGCAATGATGGTGTTTCGTCTACCGCTATGACCGCAAGCGGCGCGGCAATGCTTCTGTTTACCACAGGAAGGGGTACTCCCCTTGGCTTCCCTGTTCCCACAATTAAAATATCATCGAACACAGACATCTATAATAAGAAGCCTAACTGGATTGATTTTAATGCAGGCAGACTGCTTGATAGCGAAGAAGATATTAACCGGCTGGCAGATGAATTATTTAAATTTATCATAGACACGGCATCCGGGAAAATAAAAACTAAAAACGAGCTTAACGGTTACAAAGAAATAGCGATTTGGAAAGAAGGAGTTACTCTATGACAGGAATTATTAACCCTCTAAAAGAGTTTAATGAATTTACTGTAAGATATTATTTTACAATATATTACCTCTGTGAGGTAAAGACAATATGATTTATTGTAGTAATTAACTGAAGTTACGCAGTTGTTACAAATTTTATTAAACCTCCGGGGTTGAAGTCAAACCCCGGAGGTTAATATTAAATTTATGCAGTTAAACAAAAAATACATATTATCAAAAGACTTTACCGCAAAAGATATACCGGTTGGTTCATTAGAAAATATGCCGGAGAAAGTAATCCAATTTGGCGAAGGAAACTTTCTCAGGGCTTTTGTCGATTGGCAGTTTAATGAATTAAATAAGAAAGGATTATTTAACGGGAAAATAGTTATTGTTCAGCCTCTTGCCAATGGAATGATAGATACAATAAATCAACAGGATGGTTTATATACCCTGCTTCTGCGCGGATTAAAGAACGGCAAACCGATTGAAACGACCGGGATTATTACTTCAATCTCCAGGGGATTAAATCCATATAAAGATTGGAAAGGCTTCCTTGAGTGTGCGGCAAATCCTGATCTCAGATACATTGTCTCAAATACTACTGAAGCAGGAATTGCATATAACAAATTATTATTTTTAAAGGATGAATGTCCTTTATCTTTTCCGGCTAAGGTTACGGCTTTTCTATTTGAACGCTTTCAGAGGTTTAACGGCGATATTACTAAAGGGATGATAATCCTTGCATGCGAGCTTATTGAAAATAACGGAAGTACTCTTAAAAAATATGTTCTTCAGCATGCAGAAGATTGGGATCTTGGAGCAGATTTTACTAATTGGATTGAGCGGGGAAATTACTTTTGTAATACCCTGGTGGATAGAATTGTTCCGGGTTTCCCTAAAGATGAAATAGAAGAAATTACTCTAAAACTTGGTTATGAGGATAAAGTAATTGTTGCAGCAGAAATATTTTATTTGTGGGTTATCCAGGGAGATGAAAAAATTAAAGATGAGCTCCCTTTTGCTAAAGCAGGATTGAATGTAGTATGGACAAATGATATTCAGCAGTACAGAACATTAAAAGTAAGAATACTAAACGGAGCTCATACAACGTTTACAATCCCCTCATTTCTTGCCGGCAATAATACAGTGAAAGAATCTTTCGATGATAGTACTACTGGTCAATTTATTAATGAAGGAATATTTAATGAAATACTCCCTGTACTCAATTTCCCCGATGAAATGAAAGTTGAATTTGCAAAAAATACAATTGAAAGATTTCAGAACCCTTTTACTAAGCATTACCTTCTCTCAATATCGTTGAATTCTGTTTCTAAATACAAGGTAAGAGTTTTACCTACCTTATTAGAATATCATAAAATATATAATCGTCTTCCAAAGATACTTACGTTTTCGCTGGCTGCGCTGATTATATTTTATAAAAATAAATATTCAAATCTTGATAAATTGGAACTGAGAGAATACCAGGTTAATGATGATCCGGATGTTATTAATTTTTTCAAAGATTTAAGTAACGAAACAGATTACCGGGCGGTAATAAAAAAGACGCTGTCAAATGTTAGTTTTTGGGACTCTGATCTAAATCAAATTAAAGGATTGACTGAAAAAGTTGTTGAATTTTATAAATCAATCAGCATAGCCGGAATGCGCAATGCAATAATGGAAATACTTTAAATATCATTTGCGTAA
>PLNZ01000400.1 GCA_003142915.1 Ignavibacteriales bacterium
AGAAAGAGGTTAAAATTCATCTTACAAAATCATTCATTTCATTTAAGCTTAGCGATATTGAATTGATTACCAGACTAATATCTCAAAAATATCCCGACTTTTCAAGCGTTATCCCGCTGGAAAATGAGTTTCTTCTTAAACTTAATACGAAGGAGCTTCATGATTCAGTTAAACGGATGATGTTGTTTTCTACTTCAAGTACACGCCGTGTAAAATTTTCAATTTCAAAAGACTCGCTTGAAATATCAGCCGAAGATTTGGATATCGGAGCTTCCGGTGAAGAAAAAGTTGCATGCGATTATAACGGTGAAGATTTTNNAGATTTTGAAATAGGGTTTAATTCAACATATGTGAACGATATTTTAAATCATTTAAGTAGTGAAGAAGAGATTATTTTCAAACTGCATTCGTCAACTAAAGCGGTAATTATCGAACCGGTTCAGAAAAAAGAAAATCAGGAATTAATGATGTTGCTTATGCCTGTTCGATTAAATACTTAAAATGATTCTGAAACAAATCGACTTACAAAACTTCAGATTGCATAAAAACACATCATTAAATTTTTCCAATAACTTAAATCTCATTGTTGGAGGAAACGGACAAGGTAAGACTTCAATATTGGAAGCTATTTATTATCTATGTACGACAAAAAACTTGAACTCTTCATCTGAAAACGAAGTGGTTTCTTTCGGGGAAACAAAATTTCAGATAAGCGGAAAATTTGAAGATTTATCAAATCATGAAGTCAATATTCTTTATGAGACAGAAAAAAACAAAAAGATTTTTTTTTTAGACGATAAACAAATTTTTAATGCATCGTCGATCATAGGAAAATTTCCCGTTGTCTCATTAATTCAAAACGATCATGCAATTACTCAAGGCGCTCCAGCTGACCGTAGGCGATTTGTTGATGCAGTAATATCAATGGCAAGCCATACTTATTTAGGCGTCTTGCTGGAATATAATAGAAAATTACGCCAGCGGTCTTCTTTACTATCGCAATTGAAAGAAACAAGAAACCAAAATTTATATCAACAGCTTGACATCTGGACGGAATCTCTGATAACTACCGGAGTCGAAATTATAAAACACAGAACAAAATTTGTAAACGAATTTAATTTTTTTCTGAAAGAAGCATACAGCCATATTGTTGAAATCCTGGAAGAGCCGTTAATTGTTTATCAATCAAATTCACAAATTACTAATGATAATACAGAGGAAAATTTAAGACAGGAATTTAATACATTTAGGGAGGATGAATTACGTCGTGGGGTTAATTTAGTCGGTCCTCACAGAGACGATTTCACTTTCTTCATAAATAATCTTGAACTAAAAAGATATGGTTCACAGGGACAGCATAAGACATTTCAAATAGCACTAAAATTCGGGCAGTTTTTTTTTATTAAGGAAAAACTTGGAAGAACTCCTATTTTTTTGATGGATGATATTTTTGGAGAATTAGATACAACCCGGGCAAGGCAAATAAGCAATTATTTATCTAAAATCGGACAAGCTTTTATTACTGCTACCGATTTTATCAAGACGGAAACTCTTGGTATTAGAGAAGACAAAAAATTAATAAAAGTGAATAATGGCACGGTATCATACGCCTCTTAGTTTTAAAACTATTGAAGAAATTCTGAACCTGGAAAGTGAATTTTCTAGTTTACGCGAAACAGTAAAGAACTATGAGATAGTAGATAAATTTGAAATTATTTTTCCGGAATTAAAGCTGATTGCAAAAGCCGCCAAAATTGAAAAACAAATATTATTTTTGAAAGTCGAAAATTCCGTATGGAAAAGCGAACTTAATTTTAGAAAAAATCTGGTAGTTGATAAAGTCAATAAATACTTTAACGAGCAAGTTATTAAAACAATAAAATTTATATAGGAAATAATCCGGAAAAATGGCAAACGAGAAATCAAGCATTACTGTAAATTCAACATCTGACTATACTGCGAAAAGTATTAATGTATTAAAGGGACTTGAAGCAGTTAGGAAACGCCCGGCAATGTATATCGGCGATATCGGCTCACGAGGTCTTCATCACCTTATCAATGAAGTGGTTGACAATTCCATAGACGAGGCTCTGGCGGGTTATAATGACCGGGTGCTTGTTACTATTCACAAAGACCAAAGTGTCACCGTAGAAGACCGCGGAAGAGGTATTCCGGTTGATTTTCATGCTGAAGAAAAAAAATCAGCACTCGAAGTTGTAATGACCATTCTTCATGCCGGCGGAAAGTTTGATAAAAATTCATATAAAGTTTCCGGCGGACTTCATGGCGTTGGAGTCTCTGTTGTGAACGCACTTTCGGAAATGCTGCAAGTTGAAGTTAGACGGGATGGTAAAATTTATTTTCAGGAATATCATCAGGGAGACCCGAAGTCGCCGGTTAAACAAATTGGAACTTACAAAGGTGATGCAACCGGAACAAAAATAACATTTAGACCGGACCATGAAATTTTCAAAGTAACAAAATTTCAATTTGATACCGTTGCCGAACGAATGCGGGAATTAGCTTATCTCAACAAAGAAGTTACAATGGTTTTGAAAGATGAAGCAGAAGATCAGGAGGAAACTTATAAGTTTAAAGGCGGATTGATTGATTTTGTTAAATATCTTGATGAGCAAAGAGGATCTATTCATAAACCGGTTTACATTGAGGGAGAAAAAGATTCTGTTCCCGTTGAAATAGCTTTTGAGTATAGCGATTCCTATTCTGAAAATGTTCA
>PLNZ01000442.1 GCA_003142915.1 Ignavibacteriales bacterium
TTCAAACTAAATATCAAAAATTCGTTAGTCCTGCCAAGGCGGGGATTATTTATTCGTTTGAACCGGTATTCGCGGCTATATATGCTTTCTTTTTACTAAATGAAAAAATGAGTAACTTTGGTCTGACCGGATGCGCATTGATTTTTCTTGGACTGATTGTATCTGAAGTATTTGAATCAAATTTCAGTAGTGAGGAAAAATTAAATGGAGCGGGCTGAAATCCTAATAAACGGACTGGTACAGGGAGTTGGTTTAAGAGACTTCATCCAAAAGCATGCAAAGAATCTTGGAATATGCGGCTATGTTGAAAATTTATATTCGGGTGAAGTTCTTACAATTGTTGAAGGAGATAAATTTCAGATTGAAGAATTATTTAATCAGATAAGAGCCGGATCTTCATATTCAAAAATTAAAAACGCTTCAATTAAGTGGAGCAATTCTAAAAATGAATTCACTAGATTTGAGATAAAATATTGAACAATTCATTTAGAACCGGATTCGGTTATGATGTTCATCGCTTTTTCGAAGGACGAAAATTAATCATCGGCGGGATTGATATCCCTTTCGAGAAAGGATTACTCGGACATTCCGACGCGGACGTTTTAATACATGCAATTTGCGATGCTATACTCGGAGCGCTTGCTCTTGGAGATATCGGGAAACATTTTCCTGATTCTGATCCTAAATATAAAGATGCGGAAAGTAAAAAATTATTGAGTCATGTTTATTACCTGATGAAGGATTTTCATTACGAAGTCGGAAATATTGACTGTATGGTTCTGCTTCAGAAACCAAAACTTGCCCCGTATATTTCCGAAATGCGTAAAGTAATTGCAAATTTACTAAATATAACTGTAGATCAAATATCGATCAAAGCAACAACCACTGAAGGACTTGGTTTTATCGGACGTGAAGAAGGATGCGCTGCCTATTCAACTGTCCTTCTAATAAAAAGAGAGAGTTAATGTTACAACATATAGTTACTTATATCGGCTCCTACGACATATGGTTAATTTATTTAATCGTATTCTTCTTTTCATTTATTGAAAATGTATTTCCACCTTCACCAAGCGATGTTATAGTTCTGGTAGGAGCAACTATAATTTCAAAGACTGCCGCCGGATTCATTCCTGTTCTCGTAATTACAAGTATAGGAAGCGGACTAGGTTTTATTCTGATGTATTTTGTAGGAAAATTTCTTGGTAATAAACTTATACGGTCGGGAAGATTCAAGTTTATTGAACAAAAGTTTCTTGAAAAAGCAGATCTCTGGTTTAATAAATACGGCTATAATTTAATACTTATAAACCGGTTTATGCCCGGTACCCGTTCTGTTATCAGTTTCTTTTCAGGTCTACATCGACTTAAACCGGTACGAACTTTTATTTTTGCAACAATAAGCGCATTTGTTTGGAATGCTTTTTTGATAGCTCTTGGAATTATTCTGGGTAATAATCTTGATTTAGTCGATCGGGCTTTATCAAAGTTCTCAACATGGGCAGTTGTTGCTACTGTTTTAATTGTAGCTTTCATACTGATAAAATATTTATTGAATAAGAAAAAAGCTCATGAAGTTTCTTAACAGATCCGGATTACTTATATCCCCGGCGCAGAAATTAGAACATAATAAGGAATTATTGTTCGGAATGATAAGCGGAATTCTTCTGGGTTTTTCTTTTCCTCCTGTTCCTCTGCCGTTTTTAAGTTTTTTCGCTCTGATACCATATTTCTTTTTTCTTGAAAAGAAAGAAACACTTTCTTCTATTAACAGGTACACGTATTTCACACTTTTCTTTTTCAACCTTATAACTTTGTATTGGGTGGGAAGCTGGACAAAAGAGGCGGATACTTTTCTTAAGATATCGGGAATCGCTCTTTTAATTTTTAATCCGTTATTTTATCTCATTGTATCAACGCTTTAGTATTTTTCTCGAAAAGCATTTGGTAAAAAAACCGCACTTTACTTATTCCCGTTATATTGGGTTACGTTTGAATATCTTTATAGTTTGACCGATCTCAGATTCCCATGGCTTACACTTGGAAACTCGCTTCCTTACTTTACTAAGTTCATCCAAATAGCGGATCTGTGCGGAGTATATGGATTAACTTTAATAATTCTCTTTATAAATGTATTTCTATATTTATCTGTCAAAGAATTTAAGCAATCAAAAAAAATAAAATATGTGCCTGCAGTAATTGCATTATTATTGTTTTTAATCCCATTAGTTTATGGGATAATCAGAATTGAATCCCTCAGTACGCCTGTTAAAAAAATTAAAGTTGGTCTTATCCAGCCGAATATAAATCCCTGGGATAAATGGCAGGCGGAAAACTCAAGCAGTCAACTTGATATACTGTTAAAACTATCGGAAAAAGCCGCTTCCGAAGGTGCAAAACTTATTGTCTGGCCGGAATCGGCTCTGCCGATCTATCTTCTTTCAGGAAATAATAATTTTGCAGTTGAACAGATTTATAAGTTCATTCTAACTAATAAAGTTTTTTTACTAACCGGTATGCCGGATATAAACCGCTATCTCAATAAAAGCGAAGCTCCTAAAGATGTGAAGGAAACTAATAGCGGAATTCTGTACACTTCTTACAATTCTATCCTTCTTTTCTCGCCCTTCTCTTATAATATTCAGAAATACGGAAAAATAAAACTAGTACCATTCGGTGAACATGTACCGTTTGTTGAAGAACTTCCTTTCCTCGGTGATTTTATTAAATGGCAGGTCGGCATCTCAAGCTGGAATGTCGGTAATGAACAGGTGATTTTCAATCTAAATGATAAAAAAGACTTAGATATTAAAGTCGCAGGTGTAATTTGTATAGAATCAATTTATCCTGATTTTGTTGCCGGTAGCNNTACTGGTACGGATATTCAAGCGGTCCCTTTCAGCATGAAGAAATTGCCGTTCTTCGCGCAGTTGAAAACAGACGTACAGTTGTACGTGCTGCTAACGGCGGAATTAGTTGTATAATAGATCCGTCAGGAAATATAGTTTCTTCGTCAAAACTATTTACACGTAATTATTTAGTCGGCAACGCTGTGATATCTAATGAATTAACATTTTATACACAGTATCCTTTAATTTTTCCTTTATTGGCATGTTTTATTTCCATTCTAACAATTTTGTTTTTTATATATAATAGAATACTAAATAAACTGAAGAAGAAACATGAATAATTTTATTGATTTGAGAAGTGATACGGTTACAAAACCCTCCGAAGCAATGAGAAAAGCAATGTTTAATGCCGAAGTGGGTGATGATGTTTACAAAGAAGATCCTACTGTAAACGAACTTGAAGAATATGCTGCAGAATTGCTCGGAAAGGAAGCTGCATTATTTGTATCAAGCGGAGTAATGGGAAATCAAGTTTGCCTGAATGTATTAACTCAACCCGGAGATGAAGTCATTTGCGAAAAGGATGCCCATATTTTTCAATATGAATCCGGATCACCCGCTGCGCTTAGCGGAATTCAGTTAAGTCTGGTTGACGGAGTTAAAGGAGTTTTTACTCCTGAACAGGTTGAACCACTTATTAGACCGGAAAGCGCATATTATATGGCACGGACAAAAGTTATTGAAGTTGAGAATACTCACAACCGCGCTGGGGGAACTATAAATCCGATTGAAAATATTAAAGCGTTAAGCCAACTTGCAAAGAAACACAAGCTTTATTTCCATCTTGACGGTGCGCGTATATGGAATGCTTCTGTTGAAACAGGCATTGCACCTTCCGAATATGCAAAACATTTTGATTCTGTTTCATGCTGTTTATCAAAAGGATTAGGGGCTCCGGTAGGTTCTGTTATTGCAGGATCGAAAGATTTTATTAAAGAAGCTTATAGGGTAAGAAAAGGATGGGGCGGGGGAATGAGGCAAGCCGGATTTTTAGCTGCTGCCGGATTATATGCACTTAAAAATAATATCACACGGTTAAAAGATGATCATATCAAAGCAAAAACTATCGCTGAAAAATTAAATTCAATACCGTGTATTAAGGTTGATATGGATTGCGTTCAGACAAATATGGTAATGTTTACTTTGGGTAAAATTAATGTTGATGATTTTTTAGCTAAGTGCAAAGATAACGGATTACTTCTTAGTACCGGAAAAGTTGGAGTTATAAGAGCCGTAACGCATTTGGATGTTTCTATGGAAGAAATCTATAAGGCAATAAAGATTATAGAAAAGATAGTATTATAAGGTTAAGGACGAAACGAGGTTAAGGTCAAGGACAAGGTCNNTATCCTGTTTTTAACCTTGACCTCAGCCTTAACCTTATTCTCATCTGTAAAGAAAAACCGCCGTCCCAATTACCAGCAACGCAACCGTCCACCATTTTGCATAAACCGGATATTTCTTTTTAATTGTACTCCAGAATTTAGCAAGGATTAACATCAGTACAATAATAATCAAGGAAATCAGAATACATGCCGGCATACCCAACTGATCATGGTACATATTATCCAGACTTTTCCCATTAAATAATTCCCTGAAAATTAAATGCAGATGAAACCAATAAACCACAAGTGATTCACGGCTGACATCCAATATCAGGGATTTATAGTTTTCCTTTTTGTGCAAATAAAACCAGAAACTTCCAAGAAGAATAATAACCGCTCCGAATCTTTCCGGGAAAAAAGTTAA
>PLNZ01000071.1 GCA_003142915.1 Ignavibacteriales bacterium
CGAAGAAGAAGCATAGAATAAAATTGAGAGAGTATTATTTATTACGAAGACTACAGCAATGCTTATACTTTCTACCGCTTCCACAAGGGCAAGGATCATTCCTTCCGGGTTGATCAATACTTTTTTTATCTGAGGAAGATGCCATTGCTTTATAATAATCAATCTCATGCATTGAAGGAATTCTATAGGACATACAAGTTTGTCCAAGATAATTTGTTACTGAAAAGTCTCCTAAAGAAATAATATCCATTCCGATTAAACAATTAAATTGGTCAGAGATTGTACCACGAATCACTTTCATTCCGGTTATGTTTAAATCATCTTTGAGATATAAATCGATCAAAAATGAATCAGTTGATATATTGGTTTCACTAGCAGTACTAACCCTCATTGTGCCTGTAGGTAGTAACCCTAAATTTTCTATAACCTTTTGAGTAATAACAGTTCCCGAAGCACCGGTATCCCAAATAGCTTTAACCTTAAATTTATTTGTTTCACCGGGTAATGTAATTGAAACTTCTGTATATAGTACAGGAGATAATCCATTAAATTTGGTAGTAATAGTATGGACCTGAACTCCCCTATTTGGAACTTGTGGCATAATAATAATTAAGTATTAAAAGAAACCCGTGAATGAAAACTTTGTGTATAGTTAACATTTCCCGGTGCACAAAATTGAATTAAAAAAGTTCCTAATTCGAAATGTTCTTTCCCATAATGATAGGCATCGAGTTGAGTATCAAAATCACCCTGAATTTTTTCATCTTTAATAATCAAGAATCTGCCATTATATTTTTTAACAAGCTCATCTTGATTTTCAAGATAATAATTAAATTCTTTTTCTAATAAGGAATTCATAAAAATATTTGTCCGTTTCTAATTATAAAAATAATTTTTAACGCCTCAAATGTCAATAATATTATCGTATTATTTTCGTTTATGTTAATATTCTAATAAAATATATGGCAAACTCAATTTTCAATTGATGATTTAACATACAATTAAATAAAAATATTTGTTTTCAAAGTCACTTAATTAATAGTATACTCTCAAAATAAGACAAAAATAAGCAGAAATCTGATTTTTTTCTATATCATAGTTTATATCAATATTTTAAATATCATCCAACAGGTGCAAAAGACTTCATTGTGATTTATTAAATGGCAAAGATTGGAAATAGAGCAGAAGAAATTTCACAGGTTTGCTCTTTTAAATTTTAATAATAATTTCATAGTAGTAAATATTTTCCATTTGTTCAATCCGGGTTACAAATGTTCTTTGAAATTACTTTTTTAAAAAAGAAGGGGCACGCCCTGCTCTAACAAAAAGACGTAGACAGCCTCCCTCTTTTCTAATTACCTGCAGGCATGCAGGTTATTTTTTGCACTATCCCGTGTGTATTTCAACACGTCAAACAAAATTTCAAAAAACATTTTTAAATAGAATTAGCTTACTGTGTTGCTTGAGCATACTGTAAGTGTGGCATAGAACCAATCCGAATCTGCCGGTGTTGCTGAACTTAAAACCTTCACATATAGTGCGGGTGCAGCTCCCATCCGCAGAATTGTACTTCCTACAGGGAAAGCTCCGTAATCGGTTAAATTGAATCCGGATGTTGCAATCGCATCAACTTTTATGATTTTATTGCCGCCGTTATCTTCTACTGCTAATCCGTGAATAACTGAAAATACCGATGCCTGTGCATTAGTAATTCCAAATATATCTTCAGGATTGTTTACGTCAACTTCCCGTGCCCATCTTGACTTAAGACCAGCCTGTCCGAGAGTTGTCACTGTTTGTGTACCCATTGTATTCTCCAAAAATTATTATTATCAATTAAAATGCAGGTCAGCTTGCTAAGCTGACCCTTCTCTTTGCACTATGCGCTTTGCTAACATTACCAAGAAGGACTATTCGGCGAATAAGTGACTACCTCTAAAGAGCTTGTGTTCTCTTTGAATAAGCCTGCCGTGCCAAAAAGTCCGTCATTATCAGTAATATCCGAACGGTTAAAGCCTACTGTTGTATTGCTCGCTTCGGATTTCTTATTTTCGTAATCCCATGTCTCACTGGCAAAACTAAGAGCTCTTGCCATTCCGCACATAACTGCGGATTGACCGATTAAGAATGCAATCTTTCTGTCGGAGTTCATTAAAGGATTAGCTGTAGGGTGAGGATTGCCGTAGTTTACAGTTCCGTAAGCGGAATTGTAAGAAGTATCCCCGGAAGTCCAGATACCGGGTGCGTTTGAATCAACAAGAATTAACACTCCGAGATAAAGATAAGCGCCAACAACTCCGGTAAACAAAGGCGATCCCTGCCCGTCCTTTGTTATCAATGAAGTCATTGTATGCTTAAATTCCTCATCATCAAAAAGCTGAACCGCCTGCGCTTCATGGATTATCATTACATGGCAGGTATAGGGTCCCACCTGTGTAGGCTGAATTCTTAATTGAGAAGCGTAAACCTTTGCATTCTTAATTACTTTCGTCGAGAATCTGTCTGTATCGTTATTAGCAAGAGTATTAACCGCAGTCACTACGTTAGCCTCATAAGCTGCGGGAGTATTAGTCCACGGAACCTGACCGTATCCGGCAACAAACATATTCGGGTGCGATTTCTGTAACAGTATATTCCCAAACCCGCCGGCTGATTGAGGGGCTAAGATGTTTTGAGAATAACCGCGGGTTAAAGCATCATAAGGAGCGTATGCCTGCCATCTTTTATTAAAATCAATAAGCTCATCTTTTGCATTTTCCATGATCTGTGCGACCATCTTAGGAGTTAATGCAAGTTCACCCATCATACCATCGCGGGTAAGAACCGGTTTTCTAAGCTGATTGATTATTGCCTGGTTATAAGCCCATTTACGATGTTCCTCATTACCCAATGCAGGATTATCACCGTAGATAGGATCCTCAGTAAGCGGGTACGCAATTGGTATATCCATCGTCCAGCCGCCGCCATGATAGAAGTCCGTAAGAACTTCAATAGCTTTAGTTGTAGGTTTCAATGTGCGGGCTTTAGTTGCGCCGAAAGGAACGCTGCGGGGGTATTTACCGTCCGTTCCTCCAATATGTCCGATCATAGGAGCCCATACAGGTATTTGATACCACTGTGCGGCTGCCATTTCTTTTTTCAATAAGGCACGGTATGCCTTAAGACTATCATTTAAAAGACCCATTATATCCTCCGTAAATTTTTAGTTTATCAGTAGTTCTACTCCCACAGGGATGGATTCCCGGNNGTTATCCTTTACTTAAAATATCCTCTAACCGCGCTTTTTCTTTTTTCAAAGCGCCTTCATCGGTTAAAGAATTGATCTTATCGAGCGTTAATGCATCGCCCGGCGCGCCGGAAGAACGTGAGCCTCCTAATGTGTTCAGGTTGCTGTCCTTTAGCCGTTCGGTTTCCTTGTGCGAGTCTTGTACCCGCTTACCGGCTAAAAGATTAAGGATTTTAATGTTGTTTGCATATAAGAACTTCTCTCTTAGTTTATTCTCTTTAAGAATCGGGAATTGTCCGAAATAACCGATTACATTTGAATCGGCAGTTTCTCCGTTTAGCATCATCGGACTTAGATGTGCATTATAGAGCGCTCCTGATTCATCTTTCTGTAAATCAAGATCGATTCCTAAATCTTTTTCAGTCAATCCTAATTGATTAAGTTCTTTTTTAATTGCTTCAACTTCATTTTCAAGCCTTGCATTATTTATGCTTTTGTAATTTCTCTGCACATAAATAAGCTGCTGCAAATCCTTTTTTACATTGGAAGAAGTATTTACAAATTCATTTTGAATGTTTTGTGCAGCTTGCCGCTTATCGTATAGAAAATCTTGCGCTTTCTCAACACTTTCATTGTTCAAATCACGTAAAAAATCCTGATACTCAATGCTGCCCGGGTCAGAGGGTAAGCCGGGATACCTGGCTCTAAGCTGTCTTAAAGCAGCCGCATTTATCCAGTTTTTCCCTTCTTCACTATTCAAATTCTCCGGCATATCCGGAAACTTCGTTTGCCTTAACCTTTTTACAGCTTCATCGGAAATTGCTTTGTTTACTTCTTCGTTTTCTTCCAGCGCCGGCAGTTCTCCAGGTTTTGGGAATGTGGCAGGTTTTGAAAGTTGTTCCGGTTGTTTCGCCTTGCCTGTCTCTTTTTGAGTGTCGATCAATGCCTGTATAGGGTCTTGACCGGTCTTAAAGATTACGGCATTAGCAATGGCTTTTTCAATCTCCGCCCTTGTTTTTCCTTTATACTTGTTAAGTATGCCGCGAACTTCTTCGGGATAAGAGTTGATTTTATCTTCCGTTAAGATAAATTCACCGGCGGGTTTTACGGATTCCGCCTTAGTCTTATCATCACCTGTAGATTTTATTTCAGCTTGCTCTGCTTTATCTTTGATCTTTCCGGAAGTATCCTTATCGCCAACTTTGGGCGGTTCGGGTTCCTTTTTAGATTCAGAACTTGCAAAAGTATCCGCTTCGGGGTTCGCAAGTTCTTCATTGATAAGCTGCTTTGCAGCTTCAATATCATCGTCATTATTTAATTCATTAATAACGTCAATTTGCTTGTCGTCATTAAGATCAATATCGTCTTTTTCTTCTTTTTCAAAATCAGTGTAAATATCACCCATAACAATTTTCTCCTTATGCAGGTATCTTGCGATAGTGCCTGCGGATTAAAATTTATTTGTTTTTAACCATTTCCTTTAATTCTTCATGTGCAGCGCTGAAAAAAACTTCCGCATATTTGGATAGCTCTTTCCAACTGTCAAAAATCTTCGGCCAGTCTCTGTAATGCTCATGGAATGGCATATCAGTTTCATGCTTGCCTTCTTTATGTTCGGTGTGCAGTCCTTCGACTGAAAAATCCGCTTTCAGCTTTCCGTCAACTTCCCTGATATTACGAACTTCCCTTTGAACATTACTTTTAGAAAGGTCTTCGGAAAGTTCCCCTTTCGCAGCTTCGAGCTTCCCTTTCAGCTTTTCTTTTCCTAAAGGGATGGATTTCCATACTTTATCATTGACCATATACTCTTAACCCTTTCTTTAGGGCTACTAAAGTTATATTGCCTGATGTTACAGTACTTCCACCGGTTTGATTTACCACCTGGAACCGGTAAGCGGGGCCATACAATGAGCCAAGAGATGTAATAACATGTGTGGGGAAGACAATAGTACCGGAGACTCTGACTGTAAAAGNNAAATTGCCGTCCGTTTGGGGTTTGATCCGTAGAATTAACCGTAAAGCTTGAATCCACCCAATAATTAAATGTTACTACTTTTGTAAGATTCCCGGTTGAGTTACATAATGTTACGCCGCTTGTTTGAGCAAATACAACAAAACTCAATAGTATAACAAAAAGAATAGTGTAATGGAAATCCATCCCTTTGGGAAAAGATTTTAGTTTCATTTTATTTTCCTTTGAATAATTAAAAAATAAAGAACTTATAGTTTCCAATATTATATAAATGCCTGCNNAATCTACTGTTTTTTTTGCCAGACTTTTTTCTACAGCTTTGGGAATATATAGTTTTGTAAAGTTTTAATTATTTATATTTCTTTTATTTGGTAAGGTGAATTAGTAAATTTATTTTATGAAAATGGTTAATGATATAGAACCCCTCAATAATGAATTACCTAGTTCATTTGCAGACAGACTAGGCGCCCATTATAGCAATTTGATATCGGCAGTACATAAGAAAAAATATGGTCAGTTCTTTACGCCTATAAAAATTGCGTCTTTTATGGCAGGTTATTACAAATGTAAAAGCTCCGAGATAAAAATCCTCGATCCGGGATGTGGGACCGCGATCCTTTCATGTGCATTAATTGAATCAATTCTCAAATCGCAAAAAAGTATTCATGAAATTGAACTTACAGTATATGAATCGGACCGCGAACTGATTCCTTTTACTGAGGCTTCACTTAAATATCTTAAAAAATGGCTTCATGGTCACAAAGTAAAATTTATTTATGTACTGCATACGAATGACTTTGTGCTTATGAATTCGGATACACTTGAAAATCAAAATCGTAATATTGAATACTATGATCTGATTATTTCAAACCCACCATACTTCAAAATACAAAAGAATGATGTGAGAGCAAAAGTATCAGATTCGATTGTACATGGTCAACCAAATATTTATTCAATATTCTTATATACTGCTGCAGAACTTTTAAAAGAAAACGGCCAACTTATTTTTATTATACCAAGAAGCTTTACATCCGGGCTTTATTTCCGGCTTTTTCGAGAAAAGTTTTTTTCACTAGTTCAACTTGATGAAGTTCACCTTTTTGAATCAAGAAAAGAAGCATTTCAAAAGGATGATGTGCTTCAGGAGAATGTAATTATTTCTGCAAAAAGAACTAAAGCGAATGGGAATCGGCATAGTATTGTCGTTTCATCATCGCATGGGTCATCCGATTTAGAAGAACGATCTGAAAGAACATTCTACAGTGATGAGTTGTTTGATAAAAATTCCCATCAAAAGATTCTTCATTTACCAATCTCCGGCAAAGAGGCAAATATCGTCCGTCTTTTTAAAACTTGGAAAGGTAATTTGAATGCTTACAACATTCAAATTTCAACCGGCCCCGTAGTATCCTTTAGAGCAAAACAGTTTATCTTTCCCGAACCCAAAGAGGGTATTCTATATGCACCTCTGTACTTATTATACAATGCATCAAAAATGAAATGGTCCTGGCCGTTAGATAAAAACGGTAAGGGACAGTATATCCAGGTATGTGAGCAAACCAAACCATTGTTAATCCGCAATAAAAATTATCTTTTCCTTCGTCGCTTCAGTTCAAAAGACGATCATAGCAGACTCATCGCAACACCTTATTTTGCTGATTCGGTCGATACAGATGTAATTGGGGTGGAGAATCACCTAAATTATATTTATCGACCAAATGGTCATCTTGATCGCAGTGAAATATTAGGACTGGCAACGTTATTAAATAGTTCACTATTTGATGTTTATTTCAGAACGTTTAATGGTAATATCAACGTAAGCGCAACAGAATTACGGGAAATGCCGCTACCGCCGCTTGAAGTAATTAATGAAATTGGTAATGCGTTAATATCGAATAACAATTTTGTTCAATCGATCGTAGATTCGATTGTAAATAAATTTTTCGAACAGTTTAAGGAACTAAGTATTGTATGAGTAAAATAAAAGAAGCACATTTGATTCTTAAGGAACTTGGTTTACCTCCGGCGCAACAAAATGAAATGTCCGCCCTAACGTTGCTTGCCTTATGCGGTATCAAAAAAAACGATGCCTGGACAAATGCAAAGCGAATAAGCCTAAAAGTTACAAAAGGTATTATGAATTTTATGTCTGAAAATTATAAAAGAACCTATGCTCCAAATACTCGTGAAACAGTGAGAAGGCAAGTATTGCATCAATTTGTACAAGCCAGAATTGCAGATTATAATCCCGATAATCCGTCGCTTCCTGTAAATAGCCCAAACGCACATTATGCTATTTCTAAAGCGGCGCTTAAAGTTATAAAAACATTTAACACTTCAAAATGGCAATCCGCAGTATTTAAGTTTAAAGAAGAGATTGGTGCGCTTACCAAACGTTATATAAAAGAACGTAACCTCACATTGATTCAATTACGACTTGCCGATGGAAAAACAGTCAAACTCTCCCCTGGTAAACATAATAAAGTTCAGGTAGCAATTGTGAATCAATTTGCTTCTCGTTTTACCCAGGGAGGACTTCTTTTATATCTCGGTGATACAGCAAAGAAAGATTTAGTTACTGATTCTGAAAAACTTGCTGAATTAGGCATTCCAATTAACCAACATAGTAAACTTCCTGATGTGGTAATATTTGATCCCAAAAGTAAATGGCTTTTTCTTATTGAAGCGGTCACCTCTCATGGACCAATTACTCCAAAACGAATTATTGAACTTGAAGAACTTTTAAAGAATTGTGATGCTGGAAAAATATATGTATCGGCTTTCCCGGATTTTACAGAATTTAAACGGCATGTAAATGCACTCGCATGGGAAACTGAAGTCTGGATTGTTGAACACCCTGATCATATGATACATTTCAACGGGGATAAATTTTTAGGGCCAAGAAAGTAAATACAATCGGTTGTTTAATTCTTAATATACAAGTTAGTTTCAGAAATTGTTCATCAAACAATTTTGATAACCGAAGTTCGCTAGTTTTTTTGGTTAAATTCATTTTCCTTTCGATTTACCGTAATTTTGCCTTTGATGATTACCTTTAATAACTATATAAAAACAGTTAATTGCTGAAGTTACGCAAATGATATTTAAAATANNNNAACTGCGTAACTTCAGTTAATTATTACACTTTTAAAAATTAAGTTTGCAACCTACATTAAGATACCTCGGCGAAAGAATGTTTGGAAGCGGAACCGGCTGTGTAGCTCCCGCGAAAACATGATACCATGAATATGAAGTAACATTGTATTGGTTAAATATATTTAATACCTCTACGGTAAAAATTATTTTCTTACGGTCAAGAATGTTAAACTCAAATGTTAATCCCATATCCACCCTGAAATAAAATGGATATTCGTCGGTTACATTATAATCAGGGACAACCTGGTATGACCCTGGAGTTGCACCGGGTATGCTAATCATAGGATAATAGTAATATCCTGTGCCTAATAGTAACAGCACATGAGCCTGAAAATTTGGAAGTGACTTAGCATGATCTTGAAGGAAAATTCTAATAGTATGTGACTGATTCAGAGGGCTGTTTTCATACGGCAAATTTCCCGATGTTTCTCTTTCTTTTGCGTTCAAATAACTGTAGCCTATCCATGTTTCCATTCCCTGAACTAATTGCCCTTCGTATTGCAAATCTAATCCATATGCAAAACCCTCATAATTATTTGCATTGCCGTAAGTCAATTCCAATTGATCTATATAATAAGGTATCAGCCTGCTTAAATCTTTATAATACAATTCCGCAGTAAACNNGTATTCCCAGTTCAAATCATATTGGACGTCCTTTTGTGCTAATAAGGATTTTGCCGCATATAGATCTTTGTCCCAGGTTTCATAAAAATACGGCGGTTGATAGTAATATCCCCAGGACAAGCTTAACGAGTTTAATGTATCGGGCTTATAAAAAATGCCTGCACGCGGGCTTAGTAATAACTCACCGTTGAAATAATATTTCAGCGCTCTCAATCCCGCATTTGCGCTGAGTTCGCCGTTTAAGATAAAATTGTCTTCAATATAAGCGGATAGAGAATTAAAATTTGTATTTAGTTTTTGATTTGCATAATTCGAAGTATTTAAAACCGAGTCGGCGCCGGAATAGGATGTTGATTCATCAAGCGAACTCTCCATTTTCGAGTATCTAATATCGGCTCCCGCTTTGATGGTTTGTGTCTTATAATTTAAGATGTAATCGGACATTAACTCAAACCTTTCTGTATTAAGGGAATTGTTCGCAAATTCATATCCTGTTTCAAGATATTGTATATTATCTTGAGGATGGTATGCATCGCCGGAATAGTAAACATTGTATAGTAAATTTGTGTTGTAGAATTCTTTATCGGAGTAGTAAGCGAGCGAAGTGGTCAGACTGGAATTATCGCTTAACGGCGCTATGAATTTTAATCCAAGTAAATTTGAGTTATACTTATAATTAGAATTACCCTCGAAATCTAAAGTGATCTGCTGAATTCCCTGGTCGGGAGATTGGAAATTACCAAACCAGCTTTGTGGTGATAATTCAAAGTTATTCCTGGCGGTAATAAACAACAATTGAACAACAAAGTTATCCGGCAGATTGTAACTGCCGAGAAATTGAAAATCATTAAAATTTGGCTTATACAAGCCCTGTGTCTGAAGTGTCTTGTCAAACAAAGATGGATAAGAGTAGCGAAATCCTGTCCTCCAGCTCAGGTCTCCTGTTTTGTCATGCAGTGTTAGTCCCATGTTAAACAAGTCTGCATTTATTTCACCGCCGAGAACCGGATTTTCTATGCTGTCGTAATTAACTGCAAGAGCGGAAGACATTTTATCGCCAAATTCAACCGGGAAAGCTCCGTTATAGAACTCCATGCTGCTTACCATGTTTACGTTAATTATTGACTGATTTTCTTCTACCCCCTGCTGAATTAAATACGGCCTGTAAATTTCATACCCGTTCAGGTAAATAAGATTCTCATCAAAATTTCCCCCTCTTACATTATATGCGCTTGTCAATTCGTTATTCGAGGTTACTCCGGGTAAAATTTTTACGCTTCTAAGAACATCGGAATAAAGATTAGGAATATTTTGGATATCCTTTACTTTCAAAGTATCAAGATTTGGTGTATCGAACTCCCGGTTTGCTTTTACGGTAACATCGCTCATCATATAAGCGCTTGATTTGAGAGAAACATTTAAACGAATACTCGTTTCCCGGCCGGCAACGTTAATATTTTTTACAAGCGTTGCGTAACCCACATAGCTAAAGGCAATGCTGTATTTCCCCGGCTTTACGTTTAATATATAATTTCCAAGACTATCTGTTGATGTGCCAAACGCAGTATTTAGAATAGAAATATTTACACTCTTAAGAGCATCATCGTTGTTAGCATCTTTTACATGTCCGGTTACCGTAACTAAATTATTTTGCCCGGCAGCGCTTATAGANNAATATAATTACAAGCAATACTATAAACTTCATACTACTTAAAACTGCAGTCTTTATTAATCTTACAAGCCTTTCCATTATTTATTAAGATATGACGATAAAGAATAGCTGCTGCACAAAGGAAGGATAAATAAATTAAAAAACCGCCTAAATCAATTGATCTGTTTGTCTTATTTAAAAAATTCATATGTGTAGTACAATTCTAAATTACACACNNAGATTGGCAAGGATTTTATCAAGATTATCTCCATACAGGTCACCAGGAACAGCGATCACTATTCCCTTGTCATCCACTAAGATGGGAGACGGTATTCCAATTATACCGAACTCTTTTTTAATTTTGTCTAAAAAATCTCCGACAAGCATGGTATTGAACCAGGGCATTTTCCATTTAATCTTTCGAAATTTAATTATATCCTGAGGGGAATAATCTTCCGACACACTTAAAATCGTAAAATTATTGTTTTTATATTTTTCATATACGTCATTCAGAGTTTTCAGGTCTTCCACACAGAAATAACACCATGTAGCCCAAAAGTCAATAAGATAAAATTTACCCTTCATTGATTCGTTGTTTACAACAATTGATGAATCGTCCAATGATCCAAACGAAAATGAAGGAACAGGGCTTCCGACTTTTACCGGTACAGCGTCAGTTAATACTTCCTTTGCATAAATTCCTCTGGGAGTATTTGGATATTTACTAATAAGGATATTTAAATATTCCGATGCTTCATCAATCTTATTCTGGAATTTTGCTATACGGAATAAGTGATAAAGAACTTCAGATTTTACAAGAGGACTTTTATTTACAATTAGCATCCGATTTTCATATTCTTTTGTTTTGTCAATATAATTTTCCGGATTTAATGCTTGAAATGAAAGACATACTATTATATCTGTTTTTCCAGGATTAAGAGACCATAGAATGGATGATGGGGATAATTTTTCCAGTGCATGCCTGACAATAGCAGTATCAGCTTTTGCGTTAAGGGCTACAATATTTAAATAACCTAATAACAGCTCGTCTTTAATAATATCAATTTTTGAGTCTTTAATCTGGCTGTTAAAATAATCAACTTCATTAGACCAATCATATTTGAANNTAAGTCATTATTTATTATTCTATTATATATAATTGCAAACTGAGCTGTTAAAGACGCTGAATCAGAAAAAGCTAGTTCAGCGGGCGATGAAGATTTTATAAGCTTAGCTGGATCGAAAACAATTTTAACGTTGCCCGGTTTTGAAACAATTACAGAATTATAACCATCATTGCCGTTATATTCATAGCTGTTTGCTTCGGTGCCCTCGACTGCAGCTTCTTTTGCTATTTTTATAAGGCGGTAAGCTACCGTATCTGATTTTGAATCCACCACGGCTGAATATGTGCCGTCCGGATTTTTCGTCATAGGCACAGACGTTTTATGCGACCAGTCATTAAAATTGCCTATAACCGCCGCATCGGAAAAATCATCCAAATATTCATGGGTTTTAAGACGGATATTAATATTTTCAGTTTCAGGTGTATCTGCATAAAGCGCCATCTGATATGCCGAATGATTAACGCCTATNNTACTTCAATTTTATAATTCCCGTCCTTATCCACAACAACTGATTTAACAACATTATTATCCATCGGCTGTTTAAGAACAACGCAGGCATTTATCATAGGCTTGCCGTCATTGCCAAGAAGAGTGCCTGTAATAGTTGTTTGTGCATTACTAACTGTTATAATAGAAAGTAATAAAACGAGCAGGAAATTTAATCTCTGCATAAGCTCCTCCAAATTATTCGGCGAATTGCTGTACATAAATCTGATTTTAATTAAGGTAAAATAATAAATTATTTAGTTTAATTTTTTAAAGCAACCTGGAATTACTTTTTGAATTCTTATTAACTG
>PLNZ01000433.1 GCA_003142915.1 Ignavibacteriales bacterium
CCCTTTAGAAACAATCGAATCAGCCGCTAAACTTGCTGCTGAAAATAAAGTAAGAATAATTTTGAATCCCGCTCCGGCTCAACATTTAAGCGACGTCCTTTTGGAAAAAATTTCAATTATAACCCCTAATGAAACAGAGGCAGAAATACTTACCGGTGTGCTGGTTAAAAACGAGGAAGATGCCGAAAGAGCGGCAAAGATCTTGTTAGGAAAGGGTGTTGGTACGGTTATAATAACTCTGGGTGCAAATGGCGCTATCATATTTACTAATACATATAAAGAACTTATACCATCATTCAAGGTTAAAGCTGTTGATACTACTGCTGCGGGAGATGTCTTTAATGGTGCATTGGCAGTAGCACTTTCGGAAGGTAAAAGCCTAAAAGATTCAGTAATGTTTGCAAATGCAGCAGCCGCGTTGTCGGTAACGAAATTAGGTGCGCAGTCGTCAGCACCTTATAAAGAAGATATCTTTGGTATGTTAGTTAATAAATAACAAATTAAATGTTTAGGAAACATAAAATGAAAATACTGGTAAAAAATCCTCAGTCGTCGGGGATTATGATTTTAACGGCAATTCTGCTATTGAATTTATGTAATTCAAAAACGGAAGCCCAGAGTCCTCGTGTTTGGCTGGCGGAAACATCGCAGCAAATTAAAGGCCCTAATGATACAACTGAAATATCCGGCTGGAAAGCGCAGCTTGAATATTGGCGGAAAGTTGAAAAGGCTAAATTAGATTATAGAGATACTCATTATAATTATAAAGAAATTCAGTGGGTAAGAAATAACTTTATTCAAACCCAAATGATGGCGCAGGAACGCTCTTTTTTTGACCCTGTAAAAAATGAATATACAGTGGATAAATATCTTAATGAAATAACGGCTAAATACGGTGGATTAAATAGTGTCCGTATCTGGCCGACTTATCCCAATATTGGAATAGACAACAGGAATGAATTTGACTGGATCAGGTGTATGCCCGGCGGATTGAACGGTGTAAAGAAGATGGTGGCACAATTCCATAAACATGGAATTAAGGTATTATTTCCTTACAATCCATGGGACATTGGAACCAGGAGGGAACCTGAAAGTGACCCGCAAGCCTATGCAAAAATACTAAAGTATGTAGATGCCGATGGAATAAACGGCGATGTTACATTGGGCTTGGGCGAGCACTGGAGAACTATTTTTGATAAAGCTAAAAAAGGGATAGTAATAGAGCCTGAATTGGATTTTGACAACAAATATTTGGAATACGATCAAATGGGGTGGGCTTATTGGGAATATCCATTCATTCCGTCTATTAGTAAATTGAAATGGATTGAACCAAGCCATATGATACACATTAGTGATCGCTGGGCCCGTGACCATACTAATAACCTGCAGTATGCATTTTTCAACGGGNNAACGAAATGACGCCCCGTGCTTCCGAAACGGTAAAAAGAATTGTAAAAATTGAGAGATACTTCTATAAATTACTTACGGGAACCGGTTGGGAACCGCATTACCCAATGTTAAATTACGGAGTCTTTGCAAGCAAGTGGGCTGGCTCGGACCGTAGCCTCTGGACAATTGTTAACAGGAATGATTTTGAGGTCAATGGTGATCAAATGAAAATTCCATACATGGAAGGGGTGTCTTACTATGATTTATGGAATGGCTGTAAACTCGATCCTGTTTCGGAAGGTAACGATAAAGCATTGTCATTTGAAATAGAACCCAATGGATTCGGCGCTATATTGGCAATAAACAACTCTTTAGCTGACGATAGTCTTCAGAATTTGCTATCGCAGATGCACGAATCAGCAAAAACAAAATTGTCGGATTACAGTAACGAATGGAAAGATGTTCCGCAGGAGATCGTAAAGATCGAACCTACTGCCGGAGCTGAAAAAGTTCCTGAAGGAATGGTTGATATTCCCGGTGCAAGGTATGTTATGAATGTTAGCGGGATTGAGATAGAAGGAGGAGAAAACCCGGGAGTAGATGTTCAAATGCCCGGTGAGGAAGCGGCAAGAAGACATCATCAGTTTGTTGTAAACATTTCTAAATTCTATATTGACAAATATCCTGTGACTAATGAAGAGTTCAAGAAGTTTATTGATTCCACTCATTATACTCCTATTGATAAAATTAATTTCCTTAAAGACTGGAAGAAAGGTACCTATCCTGCAGGGTGGGAAAATAAACCTGTTACCTGGGTGGATATTGAGGATGCAAGAGCATACGCAAAATGGGCAGGCAAACGATTACCTCATGAATGGGAATGGCAATATGCCGCTCAGGGAACAGACGGACGTTTGTATCCCTGGGGCAATGAATGGAAAGATTCTGCAGTACCTGTTGCGGACACCGGTCATGAGCTAAAGGGACCGGATAGTGTCAATGCGCATCCAATGGGTAAAAGTCCCTTCGGAGTTGAAGATATGGTAGGTAATATTTGGCAGTGGACGGATGAATATGTTGATTTGCATACTAAAGCTGCAATTATTAGAGGTGGTTCTTATTACCAGCCGCAGGGTTCATACTGGTATTTTCCTCAGGCATATAAATTATGTGAGCATGGTAAATATTTGTTAATGTCATCCGGTCAAAATCGTTCGGGTACTTTAGGATTTAGATGCGTAAAGGATTAGAAAGTTGTAAAGATCAAAAAAAATAGTTGAAGCAATAAAATAGTTTTATTGGCTTTTGTACTATAAATCAAAGGAGAGTACTATGGGTCGGACAAAAATCAGGTATATCAATTGAAACTCTTTGGCCAATTATGGAAAGGGCAGTTAAACTTAAAGACGTTAAATTATTTCAAATTGCCGCGGAAAGATTTAAACGACATGCTGAAGTTGCATGGCATAATGTATATGGCGAAGTTCCGGATCAATGATTACTTATNNTCAAAAAGTATTCGAACTAACCGAAAAGGAACGGAAGAAATAATTTGAGCCATAAGTCGGAATAAAGTCCAATATTAATTGAATTTCCAAACTTATGGTTTTTTTTTACATAATAACTTCTCATAAAGTATATTATATAAGAAGACTTGTCTATCTTATAATCTCCTTCCTAATGGACGGAACAAGTATTAATAACTGCGCGCCGGCTTTGTCTCTATAGCAATTATTTATAAGAATTTATCCG
>PLNZ01000362.1 GCA_003142915.1 Ignavibacteriales bacterium
ATTTTTTGATAATTACCGAGTGTAATATCTTTTCCATCGTATTTTGCTAATATATCGCCCGGTTGGAAAACACCGAAATTTGGCGATGTATCTAAAACACCTTCTATAACTAACTTACTATCTTTATTAAAACGGACTTGCACACCTAATGAAACTTTAGTCGAATCAAAACCCGCTATTTCTGTATAATCAATGCCAAGCCAGTTGTAATACTCTTTAAGCGGAAGCTTATCTGCCTGTTTTATGTATTTATCGAAGAAATCTGCAATTTCAGGATATGTAAGTTTAGTAAAATCATCAAAGAAATTTTGTTCGCTAAATGATTTTTTGGGACCGTACATTTTTGAAAGTTCATGAATAACTTCGCGCAATCCTTTTTTACCATGCGAAAGTTCAAGCAGTCTTATATCGAGCAATCCTGCGACTAATGCACCTTTCATATAGATATTAGGATATTGATCCTGCATCTCCGTACAATGAACGCCAAGATCTGTTAAGCTCAAATCCTGCTTATAAGAATCATTTGCAAACAACTTATCTTTAAGCACATCAAGATACTGCTGCAAGGTGATTAGAGTATCCCGCAGTTCAAGTATATGGGCAGCCCATTCGGTAACGCCTTCATAAAACCATAGGTGCTGAGACATAACCGGCTTAACAAAATTAAATTTTTCAACCAACTCGCTGTGAATGTTTAAAGGAGTAAGAATGTGAAAAAATTCATGGGCAACAATATCTTTTATTTCTTCACGAAAGTTCTCTGTCAAAGGGGCTTCCGGGAATACATACTCGGAACTGTAGGAATGTTCCCATGCGCCCGCCCCGATGGTTTCAAAGTGAAATAAAAAAGTATAATGATTTACCGGAAGACCTTCCATGAAATCATTTTCAGCATTTAAAATATTTTTTAACATGTTTATTATATCGGCAGATTTAATCATATCTGCAGCAGAATATGTGTAAACATCAATTGTCGTACTGCCTATATAGATAGAAGCTTTTGTTAATTTTCCAAGAAGAATCGGGGAATCAACAATTTTATCATAAGTATCTGCATCGTAATAACCGTCTTTATCCTGAGGCAGGGCAGTACCGAGCAGCCAGTCTTTCGGGTAATCAATCTTAACTTTTATCGGGTATGACTGCATTTCATCAAAATACCCAAACACGCATTGCCCATTTATCAGAACGTCGTTTTTCTCAATAGTTGAACCGGACATCCGGTAGATAAAGTTGCTGTCAACTGTGGTATTCCACGTATCGGCAACCTGGTAAACAATCTTCTTTATTTTTTGTGGAGAGCTTAAAGACCATTGGTTTATAGAAATATGTTTTGTGTCAATTTCATTACCATTGCCGTCAAAAGCTTTGAAAGACTTTACATATCTCCCGATATTCATCGTCTGATAGGTACCCGGCGCCGTTGCGGCAAACTGGTAAATATTGTTTTTCCCTGTCAATTTATCCGGTACCAATGTTACTGTAAAAACGTTTGTCGATCTATCGTTTAAGTCAATGTAAAATTTTTGCTGTGAAAATGTAAGGCTGGTAAGAATAAATAATAATATTCCGGGTAATAAAATAAACTGGAACTTTTTTTTCATAACTTTTCCTTACAAAACGACAATGATTTTAAGATTAAGCGTTAAAATAAAGTAAAAAAAGGAAATTCTATATATTTTAACCGGGTATTAGAACCTGCATTTGCCGTCTGCAAAGTAAATCATTAAAATAATTCTTTATTATTAAATGATTATTTCCTCTTAAAAATAACATACTTGTCGCCGTATTTAAGAGGTTTTGTATATTGATCCTTCTCCAGGTATGCAAGCTCGGCAGAAATATTCTGAGGGAAAAGGTTGATATCAACCTTCCCTAAGTCTACATTCTTATCGTCATCCGGCATAGCAGTAAATCCGTTAAAATCTTTTCCATTTTCAAGGGATATATAGATTGAATCAGCTTCCACTTGAGTCGGACAAATAATTTCGGCAAGGACTAAGTATTTAGGATTTTGGAGCTGTACCACGGCAGTCTGCCTAAGCCATATTTTTACATTATGATGATCTACATGAGCGGGGGAGTATTTCCATTTTAGAACCGATTCCGCTGCAAGCGAATCCCATACCTCATCGCCGATGCCTTTAATAAATTTTACCTGCCCAACCGACCCATCTTCAAGTATATACAGGTTCATTTCGATTTTAATAACAGGCTTAAAATCAGATATGAAGATTCGGTTTGGTACCGCCGGGAGCGGGTATTGAAAAAGAAGCTGGGGAGCAGTATTATTTTCCGTGGTGTGCTGAAAACAAGAACATCCGGCTAGAAAAACCAGGCAAAGTAGAAAAATTAATCGCTTCATATTAACCTCCATTTAATTTATTTCTAATCTTTTGGCAAAATTCACACTGCGGCATAAAATTTTGCCTATTAATCGCATAGAGCAATAGAAAAGCGTATTTTAAGAATTTCTTCTTAATATTAATAATTAAATATCAATATAATTATTAAATAATACAATGTTCAAATAATAGATAATTTTTTAAAAAATCGTCCGAAATCACGAATTCGAACGAATAAATTTTCTAAAATAATATTATAATAAGTTGTGGGCATCGGGCGGAGCGCATAGCGCTAATGGATAAAAATATAGTATGGAATAAGGAGCGAAGAGCTGATACGAACATATTAAACTGCTGCCTAAATTATCCGATAATTGTATGTGAAGACACATTCTTCGTAATTGACTGAAGTTACGCAGATATTGCAAATTTTAATGAATTACCCCGC
>PLNZ01000430.1 GCA_003142915.1 Ignavibacteriales bacterium
AAAAATTACAATATCAGGAAATGGAACAGGTTTAACAGGCGGCCGCGTCCCTGAAGGCGGTATTATTTTATCAATGGAAAAACTCGATAAGATTCTAAAAATCGATGAAAAAGAAAAATATATTATAGTTCAGTCCGGAGTAATTCTTAATGACCTTCAAAGTTATGTTGAAAATAAAGGATTGTTTTATCCTCCGGATCCAACCGAAAGAAATTGTTTTATTGGCGCAACAGTCTCAACAAATTCCTCCGGTGCGAGAACATTTAAATATGGACCTACACGCGATTATGTTCTTGGATTGAGAGTAATCCTGGCTAATGGTAAAATACTAAATTTGAGAAGAGGTGAAAATATAGCCGCAGGTTTTAAGGCTGTTATACAAACAGAGGACGGTACGGATATTTTTTTTACGATACCTGAATTCGAAATGCCGAAGACAAAAAATGCAGCCGGATATTATTGTAAAAAAGAGATGGATTTAATCGATTTATTTATTGGTTCTGAAGGTACATTGGGAATTATAACCGGTATAGAACTGAAATTAATCGACCTTCCGGGAAATATTATGTCATGTGTTACATATTTCAATACTGACGAGGATGCACAGAATTTCATTGAAGAAGCACGCAGTTTGTCAAAGCAATCTATGAATACCTCCGATAATAACCCTGCAAGTTTGTTTTCTGCCAGAGGATTGGAATATTTCGATAATTATTCACTAAGGTTTTTGACAAAAAATTACCCCAACATTCCTGAAACTTCCAAGGCTGCTGTCTGGTATGAACAGGAAGTAAATGACAATGAAGAAGAAATTATAACACTTTGGATAAACTTGATAAAAAAACATAATGGTTCGGAAGAATTATCCTGGTTTGCGATTGATAAAAATGAGCAGGAAAAATTAAAGGAATTCCGTCATGCAATCGCTGTTAAAGTAAATGAATATATCGCCGGTAAAGGATTAAAGAAAATCGGGACTGATGTGGCAGTTCCGGATAAGGATTTTAGGGAATATTATTCAACCATCAAAGAAAAGATTGAAAAAGCAGGATTACGGTATGTTGTTTATGGACATTATGGCAATTCACATATGCATTTAAACTTTCTGCCTGCAAATCAGGAGGAATATATTAAAGCCGGGAATCTTTATAAAGAAATCTGTCTGGATGCCATTAAATTAAAAGGTACATTTTCCGCAGAACATGGAGTTGGAAAATCCAAACGGGAATATCTTTTAGAGATGTATGGGGAAGATACGGTAAAAAATATGGCAGCGTTAAAAAAAGTATTTGATCCAAATAGTATTTTGAATATCGGCAATATATTTGATGAAAAATATCTGAAAGAATTGTGAAATGAAAAACTTTCCGATAATATTTATTACGATATTGCTGATATGCGCCCTCAATGTAAAAGTAAAAGCACAATTGAAATCGAATCCGGATGATTATTTCAGACTTGGATTAACTTATGAACTGGCAGGGCAATTTGAAAAAGCCGAATCAATTTACCGTCAATTATTGGATTTTCAGCCATCAAACTATATTTACTTCGATGCTCTCAATAAAAATTTAATGAATCAGAAAAAATATAATGAGTCAATACTATTATTGGAAAAAAGAAAAAACGAGACCCCTAATGATGTAAATCTTTACGGATTGATCGGAACAACATATTATATTATGGGCAATTCTCAAAAAGCTTATGAAACCTGGGAAGAAGCACTTCAGAAAATTCCGGCATCCGGCGTTGCTTATCATGTTATTGCCAATTATGCCATTGAAAACAGAGCATTTGATAAAGCGATTGAATATCTCAGACAAGGGAATGAAATCTCTGCAGATAAAACTTCCTTTTCGTCAGATCTCGCGAACATTTACATCTCTATTATGAAATTTAAAGATGCTGCGAATGAATTCTGCAGATTAATTACAATGCACCCTGAAGAATTACAAATGGTTATTAGCCGAATGGCAAGTTATTTGACAAAACCTGATGCATCAGAACAAACTATTGAAGTAGTAAAGGAATTTCAGGAATCAAAAAAACTCGTTGAATTTTATGACTTACTTTCTTTTATCTATCAAACTATAGGGAAAAATGATGATGCTTTTCGAACTGTAATAGAATCCAATGATAAATTCAAAAGGGACGGAATGAGTATTTTTGTTTACGGAGAGCAAACATATCATAACAGGAACTTCGAACAGGCGTCGGAAGCTTTTAATTATCTTATAAATAATTTCCCTAAATCACAATATTACCCTAATGCAAAAATAAATTATGCAAAATCTTTAGAAGCTTCTCTTGATCAAAAAGCAGATGGAAAATCTGATTACTGGAAACCTGTAACTAAAACAGTTCCTGTTTTTATATCAGAGTATAAACAACTTGTTAAAGCTTATGATGAGTTCATTAAAGGATACCCCGACAATTCAATTGATTTGGAATGTCTTTTTAGAATGGCTGAAATTTACAGGAAAAGAACTATTGATTACAAAAAAGCCGACAGTTTATATGCTAAGCTTTCACAAATAACACCAAATACTAATTACGGAATGCTTTCATTCAATGCACGCGGTTTAATAGCAATCATGAACAACAATCTGGGAGATGCTAATAATTTCTTTTTGAAA
>PLNZ01000361.1 GCA_003142915.1 Ignavibacteriales bacterium
TGTCCGCCGCTAGGCAGCATGTCCGCCGCTAGGAGGACGGATTCGTAAATGGTAAAGATTCGTCAATCAAAAGGTTCATAATTCGCTTTGCTCTCTGCGCCATGCGCTTTGCATTACTTCATCAATCATAAATCTTAAATGGTATTATGCCTGAAAACAACGAAGAGATTAAAAAATTTATAAAAGAGCACAGCAGTCTTTTTTGGTACATAAAAGAGGATGCAAAAGAGAAAATCAGCATCGAATTTTTAGTAGAGACCATTTTAAGTTACGGCAATGGTAATGATGTTAAAAAATTGTTCCAATTGATAAGCGTTGAACGGGCAGCTCAAATCTTTTACATGCAAATTTCAAGGAAAAGAACAAACTACAGACCGCGTACTTTACATTTTTTCAAACTATATTTTGACAGGCATGTTCAAGGAAATACTAACTAAAGAACAAATAGAATTAATCCCCTTAATTAAACAATTTTCCAGTGATTACTACCTGGTTGGCGGAACTGCAATTGCACTTCAAATCGGTCACAGGAGGTCTGTCGATTTTGATTTGTTTACAAAAGAAAACCTTAAAAGAAAACAAATAAAAAACATTATTGAAGCATCGGGTTATACTACAACCGACATACTATATGAAGCAGCAGAACAAGTGCATATTATTATAAACGGTATAAAAATCACTTTCTTCCAATTCCCGCATGAATTAAAACCTGATATCGATTTTGATGATGTTATTAAAATGCCGTCATTATTGCACCTTGCTGCAATGAAGGCATATGCATTAGGCGGCAGGGCTAAATGGAAAGACTACGTTGATCTGTTTTTTATTATAAAATACCACATACCCCTGAATGAAATTATATTTAAGGCAAAGGAGTTATTTAACCATTTTTTCAATGATAAGCTTTTCAGGGAGCAATTAGCGTATTTTGAAGATATAGATTACAGCGAGGAAGTTGAATATATTAATAAAGAAATTCCAAAAGAAGAGATAAAATCATTTCTTATTGATACAGCAATTGAAAAATTCTAATTTCCCGTTTCCGTTCTCCGGTTATTGTCATTCATAATTCAAAATTCATAACTCAGAATTCATAATTCTTAATTGGTAAATCGTCTCAGCCCTATGCGCTCAGCTCTCAGCCCTTTGCATTAATTCATAACTCATAATTCAGAATTCATCATTCGTTTCCGGTCTCCGGTCTCCCGTTTCCGGTTATTGTCATTCATAATTCAACATTCATAATTCGTAAAAATTCGTCAATCGTCATTCATCAATCTACAATGGTAAAATGAATCCATTTAGTTACGGAACAGTAGTAAAAGAGCCTTATTTCTTCGACAGGAAAGAAGAAACGGAGCGGATTGTAACCACGTTAACCGGCGGTAATAATTTAGTTTTATACGCTCCCCGGCGGTATGGCAAAACCTCTCTTGTAATGAAAGTAATAGAATCTTTGAATTCATTAGGGTTTGCTTGTATTTATTTTGATTTTATGACTGTCTATTCCCGCGAATCATTTATTCAAGTTTTCTCAAAAGCTATTTTCAAACAGCAAGGCTATACTGAAAAAGTAATGCAGTCTATAGCAAAGTTAGTTAAGGGTATCAGGCCTAAATTAACATTCGATCAAAACGGAACTCCTGAATTTTCGTTGGATTTTCTTGAAACTAAAATATCCGATAAAACTCTTGATTCCGTCATTGACCTGCCCGATAAACTTTTTCCCGGCAAAAAACGTTTAATAATAATAATGGATGAATTTCAGGATATTGATAAACTAAACGGTGAAAATTTTGAGAAATTGCTCCGCAGTAAAATTCAACATCATTCCAATGTAAATTATTTGTTTCTCGGCAGCCGCACACATATTCTGCAAGATATGTTTAATAATAAAAACAGGGCTTTTTATAATTCTGCTTCTGCAATGAATCTTGGAGCTCTGCCTAAAGCCGAAACAATTAATTTTTTAATTGAAAGATTTTCACTCAGCAATATTAAATTAGAAGAAGATACAGCTTCTTATTTGATTGAACAATCCGGGAATATACCTTATTATATTCAGTTTCTTGCATCTGAAGTTTGGCAATACACCATTAATCAAAAGAAAATTGTTGATAAAGAAATCATAAGATTAAGTTCGGACAAAATTATTGACTTAAAAAGTGATTACTATATTGAGTTATTTGATCATCTTACGCCGTATCAAAAAAAACTGTTAAAAGCGCTTGCAGTAAGCGGTAAAAACGTCTTTTCTGCTGAATATGCATTAACCTTCCGGTTATCGGCAGGCTCAACCACTCAAAAAGCCTTAAGCGGACTGATTAATAGCGGTATTATTGAAAAGAATGAAAATGATTATTCATTTGACGATCCGTTTTTCAAACAATTTATATTACGCCTTACGGCGTAACGCCCCGAAGCGTAATCTATAATAATTCGTGAAATTCGTTCAAATTCGTGAAATTCGTAACACATAATTCGTTCTAATTCGNNTCAATCATCAATCGTCAATGGTAAACGATCTTCAATCCAAAAGTTATTCGAAAATCTTCGATCTTCAATCGAAAATCATCAATCCTAAAGTCACTCCAAAATGGATAAATCAGATTTATTAATAAGGACTAAACAGTTTGCACATAATTGCGTTAAATTAGCTTTAACACTTCCTAATACATTTCTTGGGAATCATATAAAAAGTCAATTGATTAGATGCAGCACATCAGTTGCTTCAAATTACCGTGCGACTTGCTTAGCACAAAGTAAACCTTCATTTATATCAAAAATTAGTATCGTAATTGAAGAAGCAGATGAATCAGAATTCTGGTTGGAATTTATTAATGATGAAAATTTACTTGCAAAAGATAATGTTGAGTTATATAGAAGAGAAGCTCACGAATTGGCATCAATATTTGTTGCATCCAGGAAAACCGCTAAAATGAATGAAGATTGTTGATTGTTGATTGAAGAATGATAGGAATAATGATTGTCGAATATCTATTGAAAGGCAATTGTAGAAATTAAGATTTAAAATGTTTTTTATTCATCAATCTTCAATCCAAAAGTCAATCATCAATGGTAAAGGTTGTAAGATGAAAGTAACATATGATAGTGAAGTAGATGCGATATATATAAAGCTATCCGATGAAAAGCCGGATGGTGTAATCGAGGTAAAAGAAGGAATTAATATTGATGTAACAGAAGACGGAAAAATAGTGGGCTTAGAATTATTAGATGCCAGCAAAAAAACTTCTTTACAATCTTTTTATTCCTATGAAATTTCACCCGGCATTACTAATAAAGCCGGATAGGATCGCTTAATTCGCTCTTTTTCGTGTCCTTCGTAATTCGTAATTCAAAATTCATACGGTCTCCGGTCTGCCGTCTCCGGTCTCCGGTTATCATTCTTCAATTGACAATCATCAATCATCAATGGTAAATGATCTTCAATCATCAATCGACAATGGTTAAGGTTCATAATAATGTCATTCCTCCGGGATTTAAGAGGGTGTTTGGTGGTTTCTATTTGTTATAAATATTTCATCCTTCCAGGATTCGGAACTAAACCTCCAAGGTTGAGGCCAAACCTTGAAGGTTATAAATCCTTTATTATATTTTCTTCCATATTTATTTCAAATGATTTAGTTCTATTAATTCATAATTCATAATTCATAATTCATAAATCGCTTTGCTCTCTGCGCCATGCGCTTTGCATTACTTCGTCAATCATCAATCATAAAAGTTCGTTTTAATGAAAAAGACGCTAAAAAAAATTAATGATTTAGTAAAGCAGGGTATAATTACAAATTATGCAATTGCCGGCGGTATGGCTCAATTTTATTATATTGAACCTTCTGTTACCTATGATTTGGATTTGATTGTGCAGGTACCGGGTGAAGAAAATACACTTAATCCACTTGCAAAAATATATGACTGGGCAGCACAAAATGGTTATCAGCCCGAAAGTGAACACATTATTATTGAAGGTATCCCCGTTCAATTTCTTTTAGCGTATAATGACCTGGTTAAAGAAGCATTGGAAAATTCTAATAAAGTTAGTCTTTATGAAGAAGCCGCATACATCCTGGGGCCGGAATACTTAATGGCCATTATGCTTCAAACCGGCAGGTTAAGTGATAAAGAAAGGCTTTCAAAATTTTTAATTGAAGATGTTTATGATAAAAATAAATTTTTTACCATTTTAGAACGGTTTAATTTATTAGAAGTGTTTAAAAAATTTAGCGGTGAAAATAATGGATAAAAATTATCTTTTACATATTGCCGGAACAAAAGCTGATTTTCATAAAAGCCGCGCTAAAATGCCATATGAGGATAAAGTAAAAATTATTGTTGAATTACAGAAAATTGAAAATGAATTTATAAAAGACAATAAGAATAGAAGCACAACAGTTAAGTATAGAAAAGTATGGGAAATCTAACCTGTCCGCCGCTAGGAGGATTCGTCTCATTCGTTTTAATTCGTGAAATTTGTCTAATGTAATTCGTACTATTTAATTCAAAATTCAGAACTCAAAATTCATAATTAGTAAATCGTTTCCGGTCTGCCGTCTCCGGTCTCCAATTATAGTCAATCTTCAATCATAAAGGTTCATAATAATATCATCCCTCCGGGATTTAAGAGGGTGTTTGGTGGTTTCTATTTGTTATAAATATTTCATCCTTCCAGGATTCGGAACTAAACCTCCAAGGTTGAGGCCAAACCTTGAAGGTTATAAATCCTTTATTATATTTTCTTCCATATTTATTTCAAATGATTTAGTTCTATTAATTCATAATTCATAAATCGCTTTGCTCTCTGCGCCATGCGCTTTGCATTACTTCGTCAATCATCAATCAACAATGGTCATTGGTCTCCCGTTTCCGATTTGACTATTTATCTCAAAAT
>PLNZ01000432.1 GCA_003142915.1 Ignavibacteriales bacterium
ATTAATGTCCCTCTGATTGCAATGTGCGGTGAAAAAGAATCTAAGCTTAGTTCAGAATGTAACATATTTCTTAACATAAACGTTAAAGAAGAAGCATGCCCGCATGATCTTGCGCCAACAGCTTCTACAACCGCAACATTAGCTATGGGGGATGCTCTTTCAGTTGCCCTGCTTCAGAAACGCGGCTTTACTATCGAAGATTTTGCATTCTTACATCCGGGCGGAAGCCTTGGAAAACGTCTTTCTCTTGAAATAAATGAAATTATGATTAAGGGCGATTACATTCCAAAGGTACTTGAAGATACCTCAATTAAAGATGTAATCCTGGAAATTACATCTAAGAGACTTGGAACTACAACCGTTGTTAATAATGACGGCTATTTAACCGGCGTTATAACCGATGGCGATTTAAGAAGGCTTCTCGAACGCACACTTGATATTAAAGATCTTTTTGCAAAAGATATTATGTCGAAAAATCCCAAGGTGATGAAAGGGAATTATCTCGCCTCATTTGCACTTCAGCAGATGGAAAATTTTAAAATCACCGCTATGATAATTATTAACGATGAAAATAGACCGGTTGGTTTGATCCATATTCATGATCTACTCAATCTTGGTATTCGTCAAAGATGAAATTATTATGTCCTTTAATAATTGTTCTTCTTTTAACCGGATGCGGCGGAGAAAAAGTTAAACCTTCCTTGAATATTTCCATTAACGAATCCAGGCAAGTTGCGGAAGGGTGGGACGAAAACGTTGCTTTTAGCGATTCCGGTATCACCAAAGCCGTACTATTTTATAAGCATCTTAGAAAATTTGAGCTGCCCGCTGAAACGCTGATGGATACAATAAAAGTTAACTTTTATGATCAACTCGGGCATATTTCTTCGGTCTTGACGGCTAATAAAGGGAAAGCAGACGACGTAACAAATGATCTTTATGCAATTGACAGTGTAGTAACAGTTAACGACAGCGGCGTTACGTTGAAAACACAGGAATTGATGTGGAAGAATAAAGAAAGGAAAATCGTTACAAATAAGTTTGTTACAATTATATCACCTAAAGAAAAAATGCAAGGTTACGGGCTTGAATCAGATCAGGGTTTAAGAAATTATACAATTTATAATATTACTTACGTAACCCGGCTTGATACAACCAAATCAAAACAATCCGGCGGAAATAATACCGGTAAAAAATAGCTTGGTATGTTTGATTTATCATAGGCAAAAAATAAGGAAGCTAATAAATTTAAAAAGTACGCACCTCTTATCCCTTCCGGCCCGCCCGCCGGGAGAATTAAAAAGTGTTTGTTTATATGAAAGTTAATAAATCACTCTTAATAATACTTTTATTCGCTTTTATAAATACGTTTGCGCAGCAGCAGGAATATATAACTATAACCGGTAAAAAATTTGTAAATACAGAGGTAAACAGTGAGATGGTTCGGGATGTTTATGATGATGTTGTATTAACTCAGGGAAATGTAAGGATTACATGTAACCATGCTACACAATATATAACAAGGAATGAAGCTGAACTTGACGGCAATGTTATAGTTACCCAGGATACGTTAGTTATAACTACATCTCACGGTTATTATTACGGCGATGAAAGAAAAGCTCAGTCAAATGTTGGCGTTACCTTGTATGATAAAAAAGTAACATTAACAGCAGACACGGGCGTATATTTTTTCGATCTGGACAAAGCTATATTCCGGAATAGAGTAAAACTTGTTGATACTTCATCCACCCTGAATTCAAATCTCCTTATTTATTATAAACAACTTGGCAAGTCGATTTCCATCGGCAATGTTAAAATTGTTGAATCAAATAATGTCATTTATTCGGATACCCTTGTCCATTTCAGGGATTCAAGAATTTCTATTGCAGACAGCCATGTTAAGATAATTAGCGAATCCAATAACTCTATAATTTATGGTAATCATCTTGAAGATTACCCTGATATCTTTTATACTTTGGTTACTAAGAATCCGCTTTTTATTCAAATTGATTCATCATATGTAGTGAAAAGGGATACTGTGGCGGCAGGTGTAAGTAATGATACATCAAAAGTCCTGCAAATTGATACGCTGGTGATTAGATCGCTTAGAATGGAGGCTTTCCGCGATACGCTAAACATTTTTAAAGCGGAAGATTCGGTACGGATTGTTAGAGGTAATTTTTCATCTAAAAATGATTTTACCCTATATTTCCGCGGAAAAGGTAAAATAATAACTTATAAAATTAATCCGCAGGCCGGTCAGCCGGTAATCTGGTATGATAATTCTCAATTAACCGGCGATTCTGTTGCGATATTTTTAGTAAATAATAAAATTGATAAGCTTGAAGTTTATAACAACGCTTTCATCCTTTCGCAAAATGAAAAATATAAAGTCAGATACGACCAGATTTCCGGTAGTAAATTGATTATCCGTTTTGATGATATAGGAATCCATGAAACTGAAGTATTCGGAGGTGTGCATAGTATTTATTATCTTTATGATAATAATGAACCAAATGGTATGACAAAATCATCATCCGAGAATGCGAAAATTTTCTTTTTAAATAAAAGAGTAGATGAAGTAAAACTTTATTCTTCACCTATAAGTGAATTTTATCCTGAAAATAAAGTTGCAGGGAATGAACTTGCTTACACTTTGCCGGGGTACGTTATATATAATAACCGTCCGGTTAAAAACTTGCTGCTGCAAAATTATTTCGGAAAATAGAATGAGCCACGCCGGATTCAAAATCCGGAGGAGCGATTAATAACTGATTACAAATTATCAATAATAACTAAAGACGTTAATGGGTACTACAACTTTAAGAAGTGAAGACTTAATTAAAATTTATAAAAAAAGAGTAGTCGTCAATAAAGCCTCGGTTAAAGTTTCTAAGGGAGAAATTGTAGGCCTTCTTGGACCTAACGGCGCGGGTAAGACTACCACTTTTTATATGATAGTAGGAATGATCCGTCCTGATGAGGGCAAAGTTTTTCTTGATGACGCTGAAATAACTAAAGAACCGATGTACAAGCGCGCAAGAATGGGAATAGGCTATTTACCACAGGAAGCTTCCGTATTCAGAAGACTTTCCGTAGAA
>PLNZ01000090.1 GCA_003142915.1 Ignavibacteriales bacterium
ATTTTTTCTTTTGATCGTAATAATACCTGTTAAAGGACCCTTATACTGTCCAATATATGTATCAAGAATTGTAGCTAAGATTTCGACCATCTTTCTTTTATTAATATATGGAGCCGGTTTGTGGTCATAACTCAGAATGCGTGTCATTTCCCATGTACCATTTTGTAGTATCCAGGTATGGGTAAATTTTGCCCAACCATCCAATCTTTCTTTCTTGCCCTTTTCATCTACATAAAACAAGTGTTCTCCATTTATGATAGCTCCATATGTGGTATCATTATTTTTCAATAGATAAACTTTAATAGTACTATCAATAGCCTCTCTTCGTAAACGGAAATTATCACTGCAAAGATTTTTTTTAAAAGATGAAACTATATTGTTCTTCCCTTTTGAAAATCCGTTTTTGTCATGATAAAACTCCACATCATCAGTATAAAATTCTCCTATATTAGCAGAATCACAAGTATTATAAGCTACCCAAAATAAACTATCCCTTAACAGTATAGTTTTGATGGTTTGCCTATCATTATTTTGAGCAAATAAATTAACAGACAAAAAGTAAATAAAAAAAAAGAAAAATAGTATTTTCGTTCTCTTAATAGTCATTATGTTAATAACATTGAATTCAAACCTTATTAAATCCTTCAACTTTATCCTATAATTAAATTGAATAATAGAATTCGATTATATTTTATTTTTGTATTAATATCCGGCTGCCTGTGTACTGAACTGTTTTATCCGGNNTTGTTTTTCTATGTCTACGCCAATTCCATGATTCTCTTTTACAAAAACGATGTTAAATGTTCTGTCTTTTTTCATACCCGGAAAACTGCCTTTACGTTCTCCAATTGTAAGAGTTTGGGATTTATCATCCCATTTTAGCGGAATGACGGCATATATCCCTTTTTCATAGTCATAGTTATCATTTTCATCTTCGTAAATTTCGAAAGTCGCATTTGCTCCTGTATAAACTCGTAATTCTATAGGATCGGCAGGCATTTCTGCCGCATATTGCAAATAAGGGCCAAAAGGAATTATTGAGCCTGCTTTTACATAAAGCGGTATAATATCAATTGGAGTCTTACATGACCATTCCTGTCCGCCGTCTATTTTTTCTCCAGTCCAGAAATTAAACCAACCATTGCATCTTGGAAGATACAATTGTGTGGAACGAATGGCGCTAAAATCAGTTGTTCCAATCTGTTTACCATCTTCTGCCTGTTTGGTATATTGCGCTTCCGTAACCGGGCAGACTAAAATAGAAGGGCCGAACAAGTATTGATTGTCAATATTAAATACCTTAGGATCATCGGCAAAATCCATTGGTAATCCACGCATCATTGTATATGCCTCATGGGTTACCTTCCAAGCAGTAGAGTAGATGTATGGCAATAATCTGTACCGTAGATTTAAATACTTTTCCTGTACATCAAACGCCCAATATCCTTTTGAACCAAAATTGTAGATTTCCCGCGGAGTGGATGTTCCGTGCGATCTGAATAATGGGCAAAATGCCCCGAATTGAAACCAGCGGACATATAATTCCTGGTATGCAGGATTAGCCACACCCTGAGGATAAAATTCATTGCGCACATAAAAACCGCCTATGTCGGTAGTCCAGTAAGGGATGCCGGACATGGAGAAATTTAATCCTCCCGAAATCTGATGCCTTAAAACATCCCATTTCCCATCAATATCCCCCGACCAAGTAGAGGCGCCATAATGCTGCTGACCGGCAAAAGCTGACCGGGTTAATATAAATACACGCTTGTCGGAAGAGGTCTGTCGTTGGTTCTCATACACTCCCTTGTTTGTTTCAAGAGGAAAGGCATTTCGGAACCTTTTGAAACTCCCTAAGAATGTCAGCGTAGAATCAATTTTCCCTTGCCTGTCAGCTTGTTCAGGCTCCGTAGCATCCAGCCACCAAGCATCAATACCAATGGAAAACAGGTTCTTGTTCATGTATTTCCAATAAATATTGCGGGCCAGTGGGTTGAAGGCATCATAAACACGAACACCCGCTTCGGGCGGCCATGTTTTAAAATCGTAAAGAAGTTTTTTCTCCTTCAGTTCTTTATAAATGGCAGTATTTTCGCCAAACGAAGGCCATACCGAAATCATGATATGTGCATTGTTTTTATGTATTTTCTCAATCATTTCTTTTGGGTTAGGGTATAATGGATTTCCAAATTCAGTGGAATTCCAGTTTTCAGTTTCACCCCAATACCGCCAATCCTGAACTATATTATCAAGTGGAACTTTTAAACTGCGGAATTTCTCAACCACTCCAACAATTTCATCCTGACTTGTATAACGTTCCCGGCATTGCCAGAAACCAAATACCCATTTGCCATACATAGGTGACTGTCCGGTAAGGTCGCGGTATCCTGCAATGACACTGTCAGGAGTTGAGCCGTAAACAAAGTAGTAATCAATACAATCGCCAATTACCGATTCGAAAGATGTTCTGCTTGTATCGTCTGAAAAACGAGAGGCTGAATAATTATCCCACAAAAGGCCATAACCTTTGGTTGACAGCATAAACGGGTTGGCTACAAACATGTTGGATTGTTTTAACGTTACTTCGTGGTTTCGGTAGTTCATAACACCCTTTTGATCCTGTCCGAGCCCGTAAATCCCTTCCTCATTACTTAATTTAAAATATTGTTTTACAGCAAATGTTTTTTTATCAATATCAAGGGTTGGGGTGAACATGGCCGGGGTTTCAGCTTCTCTTAAAAGCTGATGATCTTTAAGATCATAAAAAGCAATTAATCCATTATCCATGTTTAAACAAATCTTCAAAGATGAAGTTCTTACAGTTATAATGCCTTTGCTTTCATATACTTTAAACTTTGTCTTTTCGGGAACCTTTATAACTGAAAGGCTAACTTTTGATTTTATTACCCCGGAAGGGAATTTTACAATACTGATAATTTTAGGGCTGAAAACTTCAATATTGAAATCAAGGGTACTTGTCTTTATCAAGACTGTTTGATCTTTTATTTCGTAATCACGGCCAGTAGCATTAATTTGCAGTGTAACTAACAGTAAACAGACAATAGTTAAAAGGTATTTTTTCATTTTTTATTTTATGTTATTAATAAGTGAGTATTTATATTTTTTACATATTATTTTTAATTTCAATTTATTGTATTGTTTCCGGGTTATGTTTTTCGGAGCTTGTCTAATTCTAGTGCAATACTGGTATACTCTCCTGCCTTTAAATAAATTCTTCTCGCTATTTGTCCCACAGGCGATGGAGTTGTTTTCGCTTTTGTATTGATGTTTTTAATTCCATCCCTTTCAATTAAAGTAATACTTTGGTCAATATCTGATTTCAATGTGCACAATAATGAATTAGAAGTTAAATTCCAACTAAAACTTTCAATGGTAATCTTGTTTCTTCCTTTTACTCCTGAAATAGTTCCATTTTCAAGTCCCTTGGGTAATGCCGGTAAAAATTCTATTTGACCGGGACCCGATGCAATCAACATTTCCATCATTATTGCAGGTACCGTATTGCATACATCCGTACAAAAAACACCGTGCCCGTTGTAGTGTGATGAACTTAGGCTATTGAAGTAAAAATCTTCCTTGAATAAACGCAGTAATTTATTACTTACGGAACCGGAATTTTTCAGTCTCGCGGCTATCAGTGCGGAATGCAGCAAACCATGTCCGGCATTCTCGTAATTATAAGCATCCTTTTTTTTCAATGTTTTTCCAGCAGCTTTAAAAAGGATAGTATCTTTTTCAGGAGAAACCTCGTCATAAGGCCATACCATCAACAGTTGACTGGAATGACGATGATTGTAATTGTCTTGCAAACCGGGCCAGGACCATTCCTGAAGAGCTCCATCGTCATTGATCAGGTACGGAGGAAATTTTTTAAGCATATTGCTCCATCTTTCTACTCCTTGCCCTTTGCCTTGTTCAAGTCCAAGTATATTGCAGGTTTGTATTAAAGCTGTAAGTAAAAACCTGGCTCCTGAGATGTCAAAATCCGAGTTATTCAATAACGAAACTTTTAAATTTGCCGGCTGGTTTTCAGGAGAAACGGAACCTGCAAAAATGTAGTTGCCGTTTTTATCTGTATGTGTTAAAAAGTCTTCATAGAAATATCCCATGTCTTTTAACATTGGATAAAGGCGATCTTTTAGAAATTTGAGGTCTCCTGTTATGAGATAATGTTCCCAAAAAGGATACAATAACCAGGCTTCTTCTCCGGTAGCATACTGATATGGATAGTATGTATTAATACTTGCCATAAGCCCTGAAGTAGGACCTGGGCTATTGCCGCAAGCAAGCATCCCCCTGCACCCAAGTAGTTTCCGGGCATTAATCTGAAAATCTTTTCTCCAGTCTTCAATAAGTTTGAAATAACCTTCCATTGCTTCAGGCATATTGCCAATATTCCCCCCGCTGACCTGCAGATTAAGATTTGCATCTAAGTGATAAAATCCTCCCCATCCCACATTACAATCTCCTGTCCAGATACCCAATAGATCAGGTGGTGCCTGGTCGCTGCTTGATGACAAGTAATAATAGCGTCCGGCATCAAATAATCTTTTCCACAATGCTTTTACCGGCAGATCAGATTCTTTTTGCTTCTCCAGCAATTCTTCGTTTGTCAGAGCCCGGTCAGCTTCACTGGCATTTAAATCAATTCTGACACGATCGTAAATAGTTCCATGTGTTGCAATCTGCCCTTCAAGAAGCTCCTGATAATCTGATGATATATTGGCCAACTGGTGTTGTAGCTTTTTCTCATTCCATTGATCTTCACAATCATGGTAATACTTTTTAGTCCGCGTAAGCATTACCACCGATGTTGCACCCGAAATATTAAGTAGAGAACCGTTTATGCTTTTGGAACCTCCTAACACAGCCACCCTGACCACACCTTCATAACCGGCATCTCCGGTGCCGGGTGGATAATGAGCATGTATTACCAAATAGTTACTGTCTGATTCATTCGAAAAGCTCATATCGGAGGGAAAATTCATTCCCGGATCGATACCAAGTTGTATCGAACAGGTAAGTTTTCCCCTGGTTGGTGCTGTAAGGTACTGCACAATTACGTTGTTCTTACGTGATACAAACGATTTCCTTTCCCAGTCTCCCCTACTATCAGTCCATTTCACTATTATCTCACCTGTTCTGTAGTTGCATATCCGGGAATAATTGCTTATAGTTCCAGCTTCTGGAATTGTTATTGACATTTTAAACCCCGGGTGGCGATTTCCTTCGCCGCCGTCGTGCCATTGTGCGGATGTCACTGCCAATCGGTTTGCCTCCTCAAAATTTCCCGCAGCACAATTATTCCTGATCGCATTAATATCCGCAGCACTTACTTGTGC
>PLNZ01000391.1 GCA_003142915.1 Ignavibacteriales bacterium
AATACTCAAATAGTTTTTATAATTAGATAATATGATGTATTGAAGAGATGAGTAATCTTCGGGAGTTAATAATTTGATTTGACGCGCCGGAGAAAAGTATTAGTAATAAAAAAGGCGGTTAAATTATTTCAACCGCCTTAAATTTTTCATTTTCCGGTTTTAAGTTTATCTAAAACTTTAAATGTTAAATCCATTGAAGGTTCAGCATACCAGACAACCTGCAATTGATCGCTTTTTTCCAAGACTAATTGAACACCTGCTTGTTTTGCTATTTCTTCTACCGCAGCTTTAATCTTATCAACAATTGGGGTCATAAGTTTACGATTTAACAGGGCAACTTCACCATTAGCATCAAGCTTAGCTCTTAAATCATTATACTCTTTTTCCATATTCATAATTTTCTGTTGGGCATCACGCTTTTTTGCATCGGTCATCAAATTAGCTTGTTTCTGATAATCAGCAAGTGTAGTCTGATAAACTTGACCGATACTGTCGATTTGTGCTTTAATCTTATCAATAGCTGCCTGAACATCACCTTGTGCTTTAATGGCTTCCGGTAGCTGAGTCAAAATTGACTGCGAATCAATATAGCCTACTTTTGTTCCCTGTTGGGCAAACAATATACAACTGCTAAATAGAAAAAAAGCAATAATTGCAATTAGATTTCTTCTCACGATTTTTTTTCCTCTCATTATTATTTTTTAATGGTTTATTTTCAAAAATTAAAAGAATAAATTTTCTTAGTACTTTATGGGGTTTTGGAATAATCTTTCTCAAATTAGATGGAAATTTAACATCTTAGATAACCGTTTCCAAGCTTTTTGTTATTATTTATCTTATTTAGTGCTAAATTTCAATTATTTGGAAGAAGTTTTTATCTATAATAAGCAGATTTATTCTTCTTTTATCATTTCGATACTGCCTTTAACCGGAATCTTTATTTCATAAGTTTTTTCCTTTTTATTAGTTAAAGTAATATCTCTCAACCAGGGGTTGTAATATTTTAAAATTTTATAATTTATTTCATGGTTAAATGCAAAATCCGTCCAACTACTTATCGAAGAATTCACTTCAACATCAGTAGTCATTAAAGGAGGATATAATTCTTCCTTCTTTATATAGTAGCCAAACTCTTCCGGGTGCAAAAATATTTCTTTTATAGCAATAGCCCTTGCTACATATCGTGAGGTCTCATCATTAAGAAGAAGATTATAATAATTCTTTAATTTTTGTTTTTCTATTTGTTTTTCCAAACCATTACTGCCCATGTTATATGCAGCAGCTGTTAAAGTCCAGCTTTTAAAACTATTATATAGGTCTAAAAAATATTTGCATGCGGCTTCTGTAGACTTTTCCACGTTATACCGCTCATCAACTTCATCATTGACTTCCAGATCGTATTTTTTAGCAACATCTTCCGTAAGCTGCCAAAATCCCACAGCGCTTGCCTGTGAAACGGAATTGTATAAATTGCTTTCTATTACCGGGATATATTTAAAATCATCGGGGATGTTATATTTCTGTAAAATAGGTTCAATTACAGGGAACCACCTGTTCGATCTTTTTATGCCAAGAATGGTTGCCGAATACCAATATGCGTTAACTAAAAATTCTCTTTCAATTCTTTCCTTTACTTCAAAATTTCCCAAGGGCACCTTTTCACCGGCAAAATTAATATTATCAGGAATTTTTGGAGTAATAATTCTGCAAGAAGCATCTGCATCCTGTCCGGATAAAATTATTTTGGAATTCATACCTGCATTTTGGTTAGAAGAATAAATACCAATTACCATCAAGATTAGGATTCCGACAGCCATACCGGAAAAGAACAGGATAAAATTAGGTTTTGACGGAGTGATCATAAGGGATAGATTCTTCATATCAATTATCCGATTGTTTTAATGAAATAGTTGAAATATAACTAAAATTAAATTTAAGCAGAATATTATAAAAGATAACGGGATTTTTTTAATGAAAATAGGGGAAAAAGTAAGGCATTTCATCAATGGAAAGATGAAATGCCTTACTAAATTTTAACCTAAATAAGCTTTTAGATTTTGGCTTCTGGAAGGATGTCTCAAGGTACGGAGCGCCTTTTCTTTAATCTGACGTACTCTTTCTCTTGTTAAATTGAATCTTTCGCCGATTTCTTCCAATGTAGCGGAATGTTCCCCGTTAATTCCGAAATAAAGTCTTAACACACTTGCTTCTCTTTCACTCAATGTTGAAAGGACACTTTCAACTTCAGCTTTAAGAGATTCCTGCATTAACTTTACATCAGGAGCGGGCTGCTGTTCATTAGGAAGAACATCAATAAGACTATTCTTATCATCATCTCCTGCAAAAGGCGCATCCATAGAAACATGTCTGCCATAAAGTTGAAGTGTATCCGTAACTTCATCCGTTTTCATATCAAGTTCCACAGCAAGTTCTGAGGCGCTTGGTTTTCTCTCATATTCCTGTTCAAGCTTTGAATATGCTTTGCCAAGCTTATTTAAAGTACCAACTCTGTTTAATGGTAATCTAACCATTCTTGATTGCTCTGCAATCGCCTGCATAATAGACTGTCTAATCCACCATACGGCATAAGAAATAAATTTGAAACCTCTTGTTTCATCAAATCGTTCAGCAGCTTTAATCAAGCCAAGATTTCCTTCATTAATTAAATCACCTAATGAAAGACCTTGATTCTGAAATTGCTTTGCAACACTCACAACGAATCTCAAATTAGCCTTTGTTAATTCCTCGAGGGCAATTCTATCGCCCTTTTTTATCTTTTTAGCTAATTCTATTTCTCTATTGGGTGTAATTAAATCAACTTTTCCGATTTCCAGCAAATATTGATCTAATGATTTGCTCTCACGATTTGTGAATTGCTTAGTTATTTTCAATTTTTACTTGTCTCCAGCATATTATTTTAATAATACTACACTACTTACGGCATTTCACTAATTTCAAACAATAAATATAACAAATTTTTTGTTATAAAATTAAGTCAAATAATTATCTACTTTGAATAATGTCTAAAAACACAACAAATATTCACATTTTTTTTCAGCTATAATATATATCAGCCATTTTACTAAACAGCTTAATTTTTAATCTATTAAATATAAATTTTGACTTCTAACCGGAAAAAAAGTTCTATATTTTATACATTTCAAATAGTTCAAGTTAGATATGTACCCTTTATTAACTAATTTCTCACAAAAAGTAAGAGAAAANNGTTTTTTTGCTTTTTCAGGAATTCCCCAAAATTTTCCTTTGAAATTATATAAATTTTACCAACCTGAACTGCTTTTAATTTTCCCGACCTTATGTAATATAAAACCGAAGACCGGCTAAGGTTTAGTAATTTAGAAACTTCCAGCACACTAAAGAATTCTTTCATTGTGCCTCTGCGGATTAATGTTAATCCAGTTGTCCTTAAAAGCTAACTTTTTTGTAATTCATTAGGAAAATAAGCTTTTTTATAATCAATCGAAATACTTTTGTTTTTTTTCCGGATGTATCAATAAGGAGTCAAATCGACATTTTTTTATTACAAAAAAAAATAAGAATAATTATTTAGTTAATTTTGTGATAAGATTTTATTGATTTTTTTATTGATGAATATGTTTGATAAACTGCTAACTGTTAAAACCACATTAATTCTCCAGATTTCTTTCTTTTTAGTACTCGTCAATACAGAATTAATTTTCTCGCAGGATTTGCCTCCGATTAATATTCAGTATTCGTCCTATGCAGTTTCTGAAGACGGTATAGTAATCGGATATTTTGGCGAAAAAGAACGCGTTGACGTACGCAGTACCGGCTATATATCCCAATATTTACTCTGGAGTTTAATTGCAACCGAAGACAGAGACTTTTATAACCACAACGGAGTTTCGGTAAAAGGAATAATCCGGGGAATATTTAAGACCATGACGGGGCATGTTGAGGGTGGAAGCACTTTAACAATGCAATTGGCACGTAATCTTTTTTTATCGAATGAAAGGACTATTGCACGAAAGATTAAGGAAATTGAGCTTGCGAAAAATCTTGAACAAAAATTCACCAAGGATCAAATTTTACTTCTATACCTTAATACTGTATACTTTGGACAGGGCGCTTACGGAATTTGGGCGGCTTCACAAGAGTATTTTGGAAAAACACCGGATAAGCTTTCAATTACCGAATCAGCCGCTTTGGCCGGACTTGTACAGTCACCCAGCGGTTATGACCCGGTAAAACATCCGGGTAAAATGCTCAGCAGGAGAAATGCCGTATTGCATAATCTTGTTGAAGTGGGAAAAATTTCGGAACAGGAATATGACCGACTGAAAGAAACATCACTCGATTTAAAATTACATAAAGGTGTTGGCAAATACTTTCTTGAGCAGGTTAGAAAAGAGGCGGTAGAAATAATTAGGCAAAAAGGATTATACCTGGATCATAACGAATTGAAAATAACCACCACAATGGATTTTACGGTGCAGAAAGCGGCTGATGATGCGGTAAATTCACAGTGGAAACAATTTTCAAATTCTATGAAGAGTGCACAGGTTGGATTAATTTCCGTTGAACCCGGATCAGGGAAGATACTTTCCATGATAGGCGGCAACCCGGATGCAAATCCGCTTGGTTTAAACCGTGCAGTACAAATAAAAAGACAGCCCGGCTCATCTTTCAAAGCATTTTTATACGGCAGTCTGTTACAAGAAGGGTACACACTCAGCGAACCGCTTTTAGATAAGCCCATAGTTGTAGATCCGGGAACAGCCGCTGAGTGGAAGCCGCAAAACGATGACGGCTCTTATACAAATACTTCAATGCCGATGGAAACAGCAATTAAACATTCGATAAATCTTGCGGCCGCTTATGCAATATCTCATTTAACTACTCCGGATTCAGTTGTAGCTTTTGCGCATCAAGTTGGAATAGAATCCGATATTCCTGCTTATCCGTCAATTGCATTGGGTACAGGCGATGTAAGCCCTATCGAAATGGCTTCTTCTTATGCAGTATTTGCCGACGGCGGTTTATATGCAAAACCTTTTTCAATTCTAAAAATTGAAGATAAGAACGGTAATATAATTTACCGCAAATCAACAATAGATACTTCTACGGTCCTTGATCCGGCTACTGCATATCTTTTAACTTCGGCATTAAAAACCGTTTTAGACGGCGGCACCGCATCAACTGTAAGAAGATATTACCGCGGTATCGGCGCAGGCAAAACCGGCACCACACAAAATTATACAGACGCATGGTTTGTTGGAATAAGTCCTAAAATTTCCACAGCTATATGGATTGGATATGACGACCCCAGAAGGAAATTAGGCAGCGGCTATCAGTACGGCGGCACTGCCTGCGCTCCTATCTGGGGGAAAATGATGGCTGATATTTCCAGAAGCAAACGCTGGTTTGGCTCAATTGATTTTTACAGACCACCTACAATAAATGATGTAGAATTGTGTGAGGATACAGGCGAGCCGGTAAAAAATATTTTAACGGGACAAATAAACAATTGCAGTAACAGAAAAATATATCCGGTTAATATGGAGAAACTTTCTGATATCTATACTATTCATCACCCTGTTAAAAAAGAGACATTTGACTTTAATGTCGGATGGTAGAATTAATATATAAATAATTTGATTTGTAGTATTCGCCTCGTATATGCGAAATATTTGTAGTAAGTAACCAGTAAATGCATTAAGAGCCGCATCGTGGTGACATAATACCTATAATTTTCTCATTATGCTGATAAGCGTCTTCCTTTATAATTTTTATATACAAACAAATTGGAAGTCAAACCCACTTCCCGCAGGGACGTGCCTTCACCCTCCCGATCAAATCGGGACAGGTTTCCCACATAGTGGCAGGCCGAGAGGAAAATATTTTAGTTTGTAGGTCATGTAATATAAATATATCAGCCCCCTGTTTTTTGTAATTCTCTTTGATGGCTTTTTAATCTAAAAGAAATTAAAATTAAAACAAGTATAATTATTCCGACCCAAAAATAAGCATTGCGGAGTCCCGTTACTCCCCCGCCCTGGGAGCTTGCCAACGCGCCCACAAATACACCGCCGAAAAGCTGTCCAATGCCGGTAAAAATAGTAAGCATCCCCTGTGCAGAGCCTCTTTCTGATTGCTTAGCCTCCCTAAGCATAATATAACGGAGGGGGGCACCGACAAGAAATCCCATACCGAGGCCGATAAGTGATGCAGCTATATAAAATGCAGTAATATTCATTGATTTAAATGTTAGTCCAAAGATTCCGGCAGCAAGTAAAGTCGTGCCGGTAATTAAAACTACTTTTGATCCGAACTTATCCAGCATTCTTCCTGCCGTAGGTGATCCTATAGCCATAGCAATAACAACGGGAATAAGCATAAAGCTTGCTTTAGACGCCGTCAAACTAAAAGCCGATACCAAAAGAGGTGGAATAAAAATAACGGCGGCTTCGCTTAAACCTGCACCGATTGCAAGTATGCTTGTAAGTTTTACCTGTATGGGATTTAATAGTTTTATTCTTAAAACCGGATCGTTTATTTTATTTTCATTTATTACAAAGAATGGAATTAGAACTATCGAAATTATAAAGAAAGGAAATACTGCCGGGGAAGAAAAACTCTCGAATAATTTAGCCGAATTTATACGGTTCAATCCGTAAGCAAGGGATGATAATATTATTATTAATAACGACATCCCCTTCCAGTCAAATTTATTATTTCGCTGCCCCGATGTATCCGGAATAGTGCTAAGACTCAGATAAATTACTACGGCTGCAATCGGAACATTAATAATGAATAACCAGTGCCAGTTTAATAAAAGCAAAACTCCTGCAATAGCCGGGCCTATAATAAAAGCAATTCCAAATACAGCGCCAATCAATCCAAGCGCACTGCCGCGATTTTCTTCAGGAAAAGTATCACCTATAACGGCGCTGGCAACCGGGAAGATTCCACCTGCGCCAAATCCCTGAACTGCTCTACCTGCAAGAAGTATGCTAAAGTTAGATGATAATGCTACAACAAGTGAACCCAGAGCAAATAGAGTTACGTCAAGAATATAAATTTTTCGTCTGCTTATAACATCCGAAAGTTTTGCCATAAGCGGTGTACCAATTAAATTAAACAGAACGTATACGGCAAATATCCATGAAACCGATCTTTCATCAATAGCAAACTGTTTCTGAATAGCCGGTAATGCAGGCCCTACAATTGCAATATCAAGTGCAGCCATTAATACACCGATAAATAATACCGTAAGAATTTTGTTTCGTTGCTTTTTATCCATAATAATATTCTTGAACTGATTTTGATTAGAAACTTAGATGTTTCTTACATCTCCGAGTAATATTAAAAATGCTTTATTAGAAAGAAAAAGGTTTTTCCCTGTTCACATTAAAATCCGGTCTGTATGTCTCAAAGCTTTCTATTTCCTGTGTCCATCCATTATCCAGATTATATTTATCAAGAAGCCGGAGAATACGGTCATATTCCGATTCACGAATAGTTCTGTCTATAAGGATATCAACCTTAGACATGAAAGCCGGATAATATTGAGACATAACGGATAAATGAATATTCGGGCTCAATTCTTCTGCAATATATTTAAATACATTTTCCGATTCAGCAAGATCATTCGGCAATACAAGGTGCCTTATAATAAGACCTTTTACTACAACATTGCCTTCGTATATTAACTCACTGCCAACCTGAATGTACATTTCTTTAATTGCAAGCTTTGACTTTTCAAAATAATCGTCTACCTTAGAATATTTTTTAGCATATTCATCATTGCCGTACTTAAAATCGGGAAGATAAATATCAATAATTCCATGAAAAAGCTTCAGCATTTCAACAGAATCATAACCGTTGGTATTGTAAATTATAGGCAGGTGTAAGCCCTTTTCTATTGCTATATAAATTGATTTTAAGATTTGCGCTGAAAAATGTGTGGGAGAAACTAAACCAATATTATGACATCCCTTTTTCTGAAGCTCAATCATTATATCGGCAAGTTTCTCAAATGAAACCTCTTTTTCACTTTCAACTTTCCAGTTCTGGCTGATTTCATGATTCTGGCAGAACACACATTTCAAATTGCAATTGCCAAAGAAAATATTACCGGCGCCGTTTGAACCGCTTAATACAGGCTCTTCTCCAAAATGAGGAGTATATGAAGAAATAATGGGTAAATAACCGCTAAGACAAACCCCAAGTTCATTTTCTGTCCTATTCGTAAGACAGTTACGCGGACAGCATTTACAGGGATTGAGTATTTTTTCTGCCCGCTCTACTCTTTCTTTCAGTTCACCTGACTTATAAAGTTTTATATATGAAGGTTCAAAACTCATTTTAACATTATATTATGTGAGACTCACCTGATACATTTAAATTAATTTAACAAAATCAAATTACTTACACACTACTTATATTGCAATAGATGAGTCTCACATTACTTAATACAATTAATTAAGGGACATCGTTTCCGCGTCCGGCAATAAATAATTTAGACCATTCATTACGGGAAAGTTCAAAAATATCAGCCTGGCAGATTACAGTAAGCTGTTCAGCATTCCATAAAATAAAATTACCGAGAAAAATTAAAAATTCTTCAGATAAATCTATTAAAACCACACATCAATTTTAAGACGGCAATAATCATTTTACAGGTCAATATTCTATATCGATTATTTCCGAATTCTCCGATGAGTTTGAGTTAATTGTAAGCATATAAATATTATCCGTTTTTTCTGTGAACAAACCGGTCGTTATTTTATTACCATTGACATAAACTGCTTTTGGACTGTAAGGAGAAATGATTTTTATATTTGTCGCATGACCTGCAAAAGAACTTAATTTAACTTTCATTTTTTTTTGTTGGAAATCAAAGGATGAATTAATTAATTGTGAATTCATTTCCTTCACGTAGGGAAATTCGGGATAACCTAAAATAATGTGAATATTTTTTGTACCGGTTAAATCCTTTGGTATAACAGCAGTATACGCAATTTTACCATCATATTTAATTGATCTGATATATTTACCCTTTCCATCGATTTTGATGTATAGAGTATTGCCCGCAGCACACAAAGAAAAAGAACATGATTTTTGACCGGATGCAAGGAATGGGTCAAAACTTATATTCCAATCATTTTCATCAATGCCATAAAGATGATAGAGTGTATATAAATACCATCCTCCAGCCCACATAAATTGCGGTTTATCTATAGTTCCGTAAATCGAAGGATCATCCTTATCTGGTATTCTAACTTCATACATTGCAGGCTGGCCGTTGGGTCCTTTTATAATTCCATCAAGAGTCATGGTAGTTTTAATAAAATCAAATGCTTCTTGTTTCCCGCCACTTTTAGCCAACGCAAGCGCATACCAGGCATTATCTTGTGGCCAGATGCCCCCGTTAAAATAATAGTAAGGCATACCAACCTCGTCGCTGAAGCCAAGAATTTTTTCGTACTTAGTAAAATCCATAGGGAAGGCAGTATATATTCCAAGTTTCTTATCCAGTAAAACATTTTTTGCTGTCTGCAATAATTCATTCGTACGTTTTTTATCAAGCATATTAAAATTCACAGCCATAAGTGAGCCTACATAATAATGTGGGTCTTCGGAACCATCATTTAAATAATTCATCAAATATTTTTTCTTAGCGTCCCAAAATTTATTAACTACCTGCTCCTCCATTTTATTGGAAAGCAGATCATTAGCTATTAATTTATCTGCATTTTTACCAAGTTCTGAAGAAATAAAATTAAAGTCCTTAAGTGTCTTTGAAAAAAGTATAGTCATATAAGCTCTGGGCCCAAAGTTATTGCCTATATCCCACCAGTCCGGTCGATAAGACCACATTACATTATCGTCCTTTTTAGTCTTCATTGCATTACTTATACTTTCAGAAAGATATGGATAAAGGAATTTCAAAAATTCTTTATCGCCGGAATGCCTTAAATAACTTGCAGCAGTAATAACAAACCAGAAATTATTCCAGTTATCAGAGCTTGCCAGTTCTGTAACAAAAGAAGAATCTTCCCAATAGTATGCATGGGGAATAATTTTATTTGAATCCGCATGGTCTGCAATAAACTTTAAATCTTTTTTAACTCTTGGAAGGTCAAAATTGACGGCGGCAAGATCCGTAAGCAATACATCGTGAGTAAAATAGAAATTGTATTCCGCAGGACACGGCATCGGGGAAATTACTCCATTAATATAATGCTGATTTGCAGCAAGGATCGCCTTTGCCCAATGAGCTGAATGATCTATTGATTTATCGCCGGTATACCATGCACTTTCCGTATATGATTTGCCAATTACATAATCCTCGTAATTTTTTACTTCCTGTTTGTAATTATTTAATAGATACTTCACAATGTCTTTCCCTTCATTCTGCCTGCAGGAACCAACAATTTGAACAATCGTCATTTTCTGTCCGGGCAATAATTCTTTTTTATAAACAAACTCTGCCGCAGGAATTCCCGGATTTTCTTTCGATAAGATACCGCAGGGTAAAGTACTATCATGTGAGAACCAAAAATCATTAATCGGTTCAGACAAAGAATTTAAATTGCCTATAGTATTATAGCTCGATGGCGTTAATCCACTGTTTGATACAAACACACGTGCATACTGCGTCTCTTTTTTATTAAAGTCTGCATAAATGGTACTGCCAGTTTTATCAAATTCTGTTACTGCCGAATCATTTAATGTGTAAGTATGGCATGTTTTAAGAGAAGTTTCAAGATGGGTATAGAATTCAAATTCATTTTTTCTTTCTCCAAGATTAGTAAATACATAGGTTATAACCGCTGCGGGTTTATCTTTACAAAATTCATAAGTTACATTAATTGATTTTTGCTTATCGGATTTTAAAAAGGATATCGAGTAAGGCGTTAAATCAAATTCGAACTGCTCGTTACCGAGCCATTGCCTCTTCCCGTTCCCAATTTTCAACCCGGCAGACATTGCGAACGTGGTATCCCTTCTCCAATAATCGGTGCTTAAGTCTATACTGTTTGCAACCGGATAATAGAAGCTTATTCTCTGCGGCATGATGCTACTGTGATGAAATTCCAGCCCGACATAAGCGCTTCCCACTTCAATTTTTGAATCCCCTTTAAAATGTATTTTAAGATCTTGTTTATACTTATTCGCCGCAAAAAGTAAATCACCTGTCAATATTATTAATATCAAAATGAGTAATTTAACTTTCCATAATTTATTTCCCATTTAATAAGTCTCCTTTAACCATTTCAGTTTTTCAAGTATTCAGAAAATCAATGCTAAACAGTAAGCTTGTGAAGCTATCGAATGTTTCTTTTATATTCAAATTTTAACCGGATTTAACTAAAAATTATTTAAAGGCACTTCTAAAAACTCTTTATTATACCAACAATAGTCATTAAAAAGAGATATTCGTTTTCCTGAATGTTAAATTCATAAGTTTTTGGAAGTACCCTTAAAATATAATACACAAAGGAATGGGAATGATTTTTTATTAAAGAAGTTGTAACTTATTTTATAAAAATAAAAAACTTAAAATATATATGAGAAAATCATACGATCCGAGAATGCACTCTGCAGAACATATCTTAAATCAAACGATGGTAAGATTGTTCAACTGCGGGCGTTCATTCAGCGCACATATAGAGAAGAAAAAATCAAAATGCGATTATCATTTTAGCCGGAATTTGACGTCGGAAGAAATTTCTATAATTGAAAAGAAAGTTAATGAAGTTATACTTGCAGATATGAAAGTATCTGAAGGGTTTTTAGCAAGAGAGGAAGCTCAACAATATTTTAATCTGCGACGCCTACCTGAAGATGCCGGCAATGAGATAAGAATTATAAAAATCGGGGATTATGATTCATGTCCTTGCAGCGGGGTTCATGTTAAATCGACTAAAGAGATTGGCGGATTTAACATAATTTCTTCAGATTTTAATGAAGGTGTCCTCAGAGTAAGATTTAAATTGACCGGAAAGGATAATGATTAATGATTTTCCTCATTTTTCCACATCCAAATAGGGAAATGTAAGAATGATAGTGGTTCCCTTATTCTTTGAACTTATAATACGCATTGGTTCATAAATAAGGTAACCGAAGCAGGTTTGGAAAAAGGTCATTAGGTCATAATATAGGTAACCTAAAAATTAGAAGGTTATCTATGAGTAATTCTGATTCGTTGCCAAAATCATTCTTTCTGCTTTGCAACGACCAACAGCCCCAGCATACCAAGATCGCTAAAAAGCAAAGGAGCCAGCACTGGTGCGAAAGCTAATATTCTTTCCAGGCTGATTGCCCCCGTGCCTGCAAGATCAGCAGACAGATGAAATCCGAAACCAAGCAGGCCGATTACGACAGCGAAAATCATAGTCCAGAAATATACGAGCTCGTCTCCCTTGGTCCATTCTTTTGCAACTGAAAGATAAAGCACCACAGACGTTGCAAATAAGCCAAACATAACCGCAATCAACTTATAGAATGAATACCCGTACTGTGCATGATCAATAATTGAAGTAACAGCACTTGCGCCAAAGCCTAATCCGACAAGCCAAAGGAAATGCCTTTCTCTGGAAATAGGAGCCCTTAAAGTTCCCAACCCGGGAATATTGAGTATGCCCGGATGGTCTTCCACTTCTTCCGTAACGGCATAAAGCCCCAGAAGAGAAATACCTGAAAATGCCAGAGGCGCTAAAATCGGCGAACCAAATACTACCCACGACCATGTTAAATAACCGGCAGGATTCAAAACAGCATTAGCATGAAAAGCTGTACCGATTATACCTACAGATACCCCGATTATCATAAGAATAATATGAATTAATGCCTGCCATTTTTGCGGTCTAAATTTTAATGCTATCATGAAACAAGAGATTGAACCAAGCGGAAAATAAATAATTGGTATCCACTCATAAACCGGGATATATGAATTTATTGAATGCGCAAGCACAACATCAATGCCGGTGAATAACAGATTGACACCGACAAATAGCATAAGCAGCCTATTCTTCTCAATAGGAAGGCGGATATCAGCAAGATGAAAGATATTTACATTGTCCATTACATTGCTCCTTTCTTACCTGCCCGTCCGGTAGGTGATACTGCTTGCCTGCCGTAGGTATGTTCCGCACGCAGTCTTTGAGCATCCTCTTTAACTTTTGTCAATTGCTGCAGAAGCGGATATATACCATGCCATTGTACAAAATCAGGCCCCTGCATATAAGCCCCAAACTTTGCTGTCCTTCCGTAATAATGCCAAAGATCAAATGCATCAAAACTAATAATTGTGGCAAAAGGTTTATCCGTAATTATCCCGTCTTTCACAAGATCCTGCATTATCTGTGAGGCTTCGCTTACTTTTGCATTAATGTATGCCGTTATACTGTCAGCTTTAGAGTATTGATCATCAATGAAGTTTGATGAATGGCAGTTTGCACAAATAGATTTCATCGCCTCGCGCCCTCCTGTCATATTGGGCCTGTCTTTTGTAACAGCCGCAAAAAGAAACTTGGAAAGTCTTTGACCTACATCGTGAGTAGTCCCCTGTTCACCAAAGCCGCTCATGTGGCAGGTTGCACAGGTAGGTGCAGGCATATCGCTAACAGTTAACCTTCCGGGCTTTTGGCTCCAGTTCCATTTTGCTCCTTCGGTTTGATAAATTACTCCATGTGCAGATTCATGGTAAATTTCCATTTGAGGATGATCGGGACCTAAATGGCACTGTCCGCAAATTTCCGGCTTTCTTACCTGCTCCAATGAGAATTCATGACGAAGATGACATTTGTCGCAGTTGCCAATTGTTCCATCTGCATTTGGCTTGCCGATTGCATGGCACGTCTGGCAGGCAGCTTTAGTGACAGAAGGCCCTTCAATAACAAATAATGAATTTCTTGTTGCAGTAATAATTCTGTTCGGACCTCGGTTTACTTCAGGAATTTCATTAATCAACTTTTGCTGCTCCGGTGAAAAATCAGATAAGCCGGAGAGCGCTACCCAGGCCGGACCTCCATGCCTGCTATGCTCAAACTGTTTTGTTTCTGCCGGATGGCAATTTGCACACTGTTTGGGTGTAGGTGATGACGTTATGAAAAAACCCTGATGTTCCTTTCCCATAGGATTTGACCTGTCAACCTCATGGCAGTCGGTACATCGAACTCCCGCTTTTGCCATGGTGCTCATTGCAAATTGGTTAACAATATCCGG
>PLNZ01000322.1 GCA_003142915.1 Ignavibacteriales bacterium
ACAGAATATGTTACACTACCCCACTTTTTCTCAATTTGGAGTATCCCGCTACATCCGTTATTCCCAAAAAGCAACTCCCCGCACTAATCGTATCATCTGGTTCCAAAAAGACTAAGGGAGAGGCCGATTTCCTTTTATTTGGTAGTAATGGATTCGCTAAGGTTGTAGTAGAAGCAAAAGATCCTCACAAGACTATTCAAGAAGCATGGGGACAGGCCGCAAGTTATGCACTCAGTTACAATAAAGACAAACTTAAAACAGAGCGGATTAGCTGGCTACTAATAAGCAATGGGCATATTACGTCTCTATTCAGCCATGATAGTGAAACTCCCATTGTAACCCTTGAGTTATCCGATTTTGCCAGTGGGTCCCCGCCTTACGCCTCGCTGAAAACGCTTATAAAATACGATACATTAGTTGAAGTTGTTAATGGCTCAATCCCATTCCAAATAATAACACCTGATAAACTGAACGTACTTTTTGCTCAATGTCATCAGTTAATCTGGAAAAGGGAAAAATTAGCACCCACCGATGCTTTTTTTGAATTTTGTAAATTTATATTTCTAAAAATCCGAGAGGACAAGAAACGAAATAAAGCTGGGGCAAAATTACAACCATACGAATTACCAATGACTACTGCTTGGTTAAATGCTCAAATGGCTACATCGAGCCATCCCATTCGTGATATTTTATTTGTGCAACTTCGGGATGATTTGGAAAGCCAGATACATACAGAGAATAAGAAGCGTATTTTTGAACCAAATGAAATATTTAAACTTAGTGCTGATACCTGTCGTGAGTTGGTGAAGAAGTTCGAGACAATCAATCTCAGTTCACTTGATGAGGACTTAAATGGCAGGATGTTTGAAGTTTTCTTAAATGCCGCCGTGCGAGGTCGTGACCTGGGGCAGTATTTTACTCCACGTCCGCTGGTTGACTTTATGACCAGAATCGCTCTTTATAGCGAACAGGATATTACAAAGCCCCCGAAGGTAATAGATGCCTGTTGTGGTACGTCTGGATTTTTAATCGAGGTAATGGCATATTTGTTATCCCGTCTTCAAAATGATACAAGGTTTACGGCAAATGAAAAACTAGAACTCAGAAATAAAATAACTAATGAATGTCTATTCGGAATTGAGGCAAACGAAAGAGTAAGCCGAATAGCGCGAATCAATATGTACCTACACGGTGATGGTGGTAGCCACATCTTTTTCGGTGACGGGCTTGATAACAAACCACAAATCCAAAATGATATGACTGATGAACGCAAGAAAGAGGTTAAAGAACATGCCGACAAAATTAAACAGAAAGGATTTAATTTAGTTCTAACAAATCCACCTTTCAGTATGTCCTATAGCGTTACAAATACAGATGAGGAGCGTATCCTCAAGCAATTGGCTATTGCCGATAATTCCCCCACTGCTAAATCCAGCGTTTTGTTTCTGCAAAGATATTACGACCTTCTCATACCGAGCGGGCAAATGCTTATTATTTTAGATGATACTGTTTTGAATGGCTCAAATATGCTACCAGTACGTGAATGGTTACTGAATAATTTTATCTTATTAGGCGTCCATTCCTTGCCATTTAACGCCTTTTTCAAGGCTAAGGCGAATATAAAGACATCCGTTATTCATGTCCGCAAAAAAAAGGATGCGGAAGATACTCAAGGGCATGTATTCATGTCAATTAGCAATAATATCGGTCACGACAATGCTTTGATGGACACTCCAGACCGAAACAACCTCAATGACATCTATAACATTTATATCGAGTGGAAAAGAACGGGTAAAATAGAAACCGTATTGAAGGATAATCAAGACCCACACGAGAATCTAGATTGTCCTGAGCAGGTTTGGCTTGTTAAGCCTGAAGATATTCGAGCCAGCCGCTTAGATGCCTTTTATTATGCCCCAGACCTTCGCAATGTTTGGTCAGAGATGGCAAACATGAAATCACAAGGGAAAATCGAATTAAAGAACGGCAAGAATTTTACATTACGGAGCAAAATATCTGCAAATGACCAGGCAGCTCTTGTGAAATCAGGTGTCAAACTTAAATACATCGAAATAGGTGATGTCACTCGTTATGGTTTGATTACCAAACATATTGAAGACACATTAGATAAATTACCGACACGTGGCGAATATATGATACACCAAGGCGATATTCTTATGGCAATAAATAATAGTTCGAGAGGTACGGTTGTACTTGTTCCTAAAGAGTTTGATGGTGCAATATGCACGTCAGGATTTTTAGTCATCAAACCACGTTCAGAAGATGAAGGACATCTATTATGGTACTCGTTAAGAAGTGAACCTGTACGAAAACAACTTTATTACTTAGCGCAAACTGCTAGTCAGCCAGAACTGAAGAAAGATTCATGGGAACAAGAGTTGAAGATTCCCATCCCTGCTGGGGAAAGTCGTCAAAATGCTATTGCGACCTCAATTGCTTTTCAAGAACACCTTTCGGCTCTACTGAATGCGGATTCATTTCGCTTCGGAGAGTGAGCCGTTATTTATCTAGCGGCTTCCCTTTTGATAAATCTTCTAATGTCAAATTTGATCGGTGTGTTCCGATTAATTTATGGTTCTCGTACAGGTTCTCGCCCGATCTATACGTCCGGCGTTTACTTCTGCCAATGCAGTGACAAGTAATGAAAGGACGCTCATCAAACTATGGAGTTGCACCTTTTCAAACCCTCTATGGCAATGCGTATTTAGTCTGCGCTTTTCTTTTAATCTTGAATTTACTCTTTCAATTGCAGTTCTTTTGGAATATATCTCGTTCCATTCTTCGCTGTCTCGCGGAATCGAACACAATTGTCTATATTCCCANNTCTGGAGTGTGGCTTCTGAGTAAAAGTTGAAAACCCGCATGGCATTTCGGAATACCTGTTTCATCGAGTGTAAATCGACCTTCCTGACCTTTCGCTTTTTCCCTCATCTTAATAATTGGTATTGAACCCATGTCACTAATAGCTTTGTAGTTATAACTGGCGTCATATCCTTTATCTGCCGTTACATGCCAAGGTCTAAACCATGGAAATCGCTTC
>PLNZ01000200.1:0-365 GCA_003142915.1 Ignavibacteriales bacterium
TTACAAATAATGGAATTGGTGTAGCGGGTATTGGTTATAAGTGCAAAATTATGGCTGTAAAGGTTGCGGAGGCAGATCTGACTGATCCCACAACCGGCGAACCATATATCGAGTTCGGTTTTGAGGGCATTCAATATGCCATAGACCACGGCGCTAAGGTTATAAATTGCAGTTGGGGCGGTGACGGATATTCAAATGCGGAACAGGATATGATAAATTATGCAATAGCTAATGGGGCGCTTGTTGTTGCCGCTGCGGGAAATGACGCTTCTTCGGAACAGTTTTATCCCGCCGATTATGCAGGTGTCCTTTCTGTTGCAGCTACAGACCAAAATGATAATGTTGCTAATTATTCCAACTATGGT